>DASTBN010000138.1:0-5324 GCA_035712045.1 Pseudonocardiaceae bacterium | reverse complement strand
GGCGGGGTGGCGCTCAACGTCATCGACGCTGGCGAAGGTACCCCGGTCCTGCTGTTGCACGGTTTCCCGGACCGGGCGACCATGTGGCGCCACCAGATCCACGCTCTGGCCGAGGCTGGGCACCGGGTCATCGCTCCCGATCTGCGTGGCTCGGCGACAGCGACAGGCCTGATCGCGTCGAGGACTACGCGCTGCCTCTCGTGGTCGGTGACATCATCGGCCTGCTCGATCATCTTGGCATCGGCAGTGTCTGTGTCGCTGGCCACGACTGGGGTGCGATGCCCGGCTGGCTCTTGGCCGGCACTGTGCCTGAGAGGGTGAACAGGCTGGCGGCCCTGTCGGTCGGGCATCCCGATGCGGTTTTCGGAGCTGGGTTCAGGCAGAAGCAGCTGTCCTGGTACGTGCTGTGGTTCCAGTTTCCGGGTGTCGCCGAGGAGCAGATGCCAGCCAACGACTGGAGCTGGTACCGGCACTGGATTCATAACGGCCGCCTCCGTGAGGACGACATCGACCTCGATCGGCAGCTCACCGACCTTGAGCGGCCCGGTGCCCTCACCGCGGGCCTGAACTGGTATCGCGCGAACCTCATCCCAGAGATCTTCGCTCTCGACCGGGTCGACTTCGGGATGTCCACGATCACCTGCCCGGTACTGGGGATCTGGAGCGACGGCGAACCCGCGCTTTGCGAGCAGCAGATGACCGACTCCGAGAAGTATCTCGGCGGCTCCTGGCACTATGAGAAAATCATTGGCGTTGACCACTGGATTCCTGTGCGCGCCGCCACCCGCACCAGCGAACTCCTCGTAGAATTTTTCGCCTGATCGATGAACAGGGAAATCGGCGATCATGCCGTGGTGCTGGGCGCCAGCATGGCGGGACTACTGACCGCGAGGGTGCTGGCCAGGTCATACCGCCGCGTGACGGTATTCGACCGGGACGCCATGCCCGGGATCGGCGCTCACCGGCGAGGGGTACCGCAGGACAAGCACGTGCACTTCCTGCATCCCCGTGGCAGGCAGGCGCTGGATGAGTTTTTCCCCGGCTTGAGCAGCCGGCTCATCGAGCAGGGGGCCGTTACCGGAGATGCGCTGGGCAACATCCGGTGGCAGCTGTCCGGGCATCAGTTACGCCAGGCGGACATCAGTCTGCCTGGGCTGCTGGACAGCCGGCCATTCCTGGAGGGCCACGTCCGCGCCAGGGTGAGCGAGTTGCCGAACGTGACGCTCGCGGAACGCAGCGATGTCATCGCGGTAACCGCGACGACCGACCGTTGCCGGATCACAGGGGTGCGGATACACGACACCGCGGGCGGCGGCGAGCGAGTGGTGCCGGCCGATCTGGTCATCGACGCGACCGGCCGGGGATCCCGGGTGCCACTGTGGCTGTCCGAACTGGGCTACGACCAAGCCGCGGTGGACCGGGTGGATATCGGGCTCGGCTACGCCACCCGCCTCTACCGGCTGCGAGCCGGAGCTCTCGGGAACGATATGGCGATGCTGACCGCTGGAACACCACAGAACCCGCGCGGCGGCGGGCTCGGAGCGATCGAGGGCGGGCGCCACATTCTGACGATCTTCGGGATCCTGGGCGACCACCCACCGGCCGATCCGGCCGGTTTCGACGCGTTCGTGGCGAGCTTACTATTCCCGGACATCGCCGAGGCGATTCACGACGCCCAGCCGCTGACCGACCCGGTCCAGTTCCGGTTTCCAGCTAGCGTGCGCCATCGCTACGAGCGGCTACGGCGCTTCCCGACCGGTCTGCTGGTCCTGGGCGACGCGGTGTGCTCGTTCAACCCGATCTACGGCCAAGGGATGACCGCCGCCGCGATACAGGCCAGAACGCTACAGCGGCTGCTGGCCCGGGGCAGGGCACCAACGGCACGCCGATACTTCCAGGCGATCGCCCAGACCATCGACACACCATGGGATATCGCGGTCGGGGCGGACTTAGCCTTCCCCAAGGTACGGGGAGCACGCACCGCGAAGATCCGAATGATCAACAGCTACCTGCCAAAACTGCACGCCGCCGCCACGACCGACATCACTCTGGCACGGGCGTTCGTCCGAGTGATGGGCATGGTGGATCGCCCCGAAGGACTGTTGCGGCCCGACAGAATGCTCCGCGTCCTGTGGACCCACCGGCCGAATACACCGGCACCCAGCTGACCGCTCCCTGCAAGCGGCACCAGTTCCCAGCCCGGCGCCGCAACAAGACGCCTCGCTAGTGGTACCACCTGGATTTCCAGCTATCAGGCGGTGGCCGCTGGCGACGTGGAGGCCCTCGATCTACATGCGGCCAGAACACTGGCTCTCCGCCGACCTGGGAGCTTTCTCGCCGCTACGGCAACCGCAGCCGCTACGAGTAGCCGTGTCCGAAGCGGATCCTCCGACCGTACGCGGTGAAGCTGCGGTCGCCGCATTCCCTGATGATTATCCCCTTGGTGGCGTCGGCCTATCGCCTTCCGTCCAGACAAGTTCAAGGGCGAGGTGCTGGATCCGCCAGCCTGCCAGCGTGTGCGTGGCCCGCCCCGAGACTTGGGCGCCTATCCGAAGATGAGCGCCGGGGTCATCGGCGCGGTGGACGTGTGTTGCGGTGAGCACAGCCCTGAACTCGGCATCGCCAGGACCGCTGGAAATCACGTGATAGTCCGAGGTTTGGTGCAGAGTCCTGCCCCACAGTGACAGAATTCGCTGGGAGATCTCGCTGAACTCAGCTATCCCGCGTGCTTGACCGGCGGGGAAGCGAACCGTCACGTCATCGGAGAAGATCGTCGATAGCCATGCCTCAGCGAAGCGCCGCTCATCGAATCCCCGGAAGTAGGACTCGGCGAGCCAGCGCACCCGGTTCGCTGTGGCGGTGTCCATACCGGCGGCGCTGGGATCGGGCGACGTGACGCGCGGGTCTGCTCGCACACCGCGGCTAGTGAGACCTTGTTGATCACCGTCGAGTCCCCAGCTGCCGATCCAGCGCGGCGTGATGCGGATGATCTCACGACTCAGCCCCTCCATCGGCGGATCGACGTCGTGCTGGGGCTCGGCCGTCCCGCGCACCTCCACACCCCTCACTTTCCACGGCTCAGTCGATACAAGATCATCAACTACGAAGCTCACGTAGCTGTTGCCGTGCACGTTCTTGTACTTCCGTGACTTTCCCATCGCGATGCCGGCCACGATGAGTTGCCCGGTGTCATCATCGATGAAGAACCCCACTGGGTTGTTCTGGGGGGCTCCGGCGCGGTCTACGGTCGCGAGTCGCCGAGGCGCTGCGTTCGCAAGTAGGACAGTTCCGAGTCCGTGAAGACAATGCTCATGCGCTCAACGGTAAAAGCTCAACAATAGTTGAGGTCAAGGGCCGGTTCAGCACGGAATCGGAAATGCTGTGGCCCTATCTCGATGACTTCAGGTGCCGTCGTCGATGTCGCCCTCGCCATCATGCCGGGCGGCTGGTGAGTGTCCGATAGCGAATCGATATCTCGAACGCCGATCCGGCGTGTCAGTGGGGGATCGGTCATCGGACACGCTTATGAGACGGTACGGATGAACTCGGCTCGCCATCGTGGCGGACGCGCCGGGTCCCCAGGGCGTTCGATGGAGACCGTGTGCAGGCCATGGCTGGCGAAGGATTCGATCTCGGCTCGGGAGAACGGCCACGGGGGCCGGCTAGGCAGTGAATCGCCGTCCTGACGGATGTTTTCGATGGCCAGCAGAGTACCGCCTTCAGCGACCAGGTCCGCCACCGCGGCGATGGCTTGGTGCCGCAGGCTCACCGGCAGCGCTTGAATGTTGATGATCTCCACCACCAGGTCGAAGGCCTGCCGCCACTCACGTGGCAGGCACAGCATGTCGGCGATGCGGTAGTCCACCGGCGAGCCCGGGTAGCGTTCCCGGGCAGTGCGGATCGCGGTGCGGGAGATGTCGAACGCAGTGGTGCGGAAACCGTGGGCGGCGATGAATTCCGCGTCAACGCCAAGGCCGCACCCCACCACCACCGCAGACCGACCGGCGCCCGGCTCTTTCGCCCGCAGCCAGTCGCGGAGCGAAGGCAGCGGCTTGGCACGGTCCCAGGGCATGTCGATCTCGCCACGCCGGCCTCCCGCGTATAACGTCTCGAACCAGGCTGTGGGCTCGCCGGCCTCAACCGCTCGTGCCGCCAAACGCGCGCTCTCGGCATCCCAGTCCCGAGTCAGAAACTCCGCATCCCCGCCAACTCGGCCACCCTCATCCGCCATCGGTATTACCTCCTCCCCACACTGCCGCGATCGACTCCAGACCGCGCGGGAAGGCTACGTGGACTCAGGCAATCAGAGTGTCCACTAGCCGAACCCAACCGAACATTCCCGATCTTGGTGCTCGTTGATCAGCGGCCAGGCACTTCGCTGACCCGCCAAGCCTCACATAGGTGGTACGGAAAGATTCCCGGTGAGGACAGGGCTATCCATCACAACCCGATCATGTCCAGCACTCTGATCGGTTACACCTACCGCTCCGTGAGTACCCCGGCAACCCCGATCCCGCATGCATCACCATGCGCACCAACACACACTCACACCAGGGATCGAAACCCGCTCATTGGCTACCGCGCGGACATCGTCCGCGCGTGCGCTGGGGTGTAGATTTCAACACCTCCCCAGCAGCAAGAGAAGGGACTCGCACACCAAAGAACCATAAACACCTAGCTCAGAGACCCGAGCAGTGCTCAGTAGAGATACTCACCCCCTTACTCGCCTCGGTACGAGCCGCTGACCTGCGGCTTTGCCACACCATAGCTTTCACCAGCCTGTGCGCGTCCCGGGGCCGACACCGCCGGCTCCCTCGCCACGGCCCACGGCGTGAGCCTCAGCAGCGTCAAACGCCTCCTGAACATCACCGGTGTCCGCCGCGCGCCAGCCACCCGGGGATTCACGAAGACCAGATCGGCCACCACCCATCCATAACCCGCCCATGCTCGGGCATTCACCGCGCGCTCAGCGGAAGAAAAGGACATGGCAGCCGTGTGACTCACCCTGAAGATCACAGCTGATGTCTGTGAGCGTCAGCCCGCCGAGGTGGTGAAGCCGAGTGCCGGGTACCGGCAGAGGATCGGCTTGCGACACCGCGGTGATCTGCCCCCGCCTCCGTCAGTACCGCAGACCCGCCGGCTTACGGGATGACGCGGGACATCCTCCACACGATCTCGCGGTGCATGCTGTGGGCGCCACAGTGAGTAGCCAGAAAAGACGGTGGCAGCGGCCTGGTATCGGCGGAAGCGGTTCAGGCATCACCGCGGATCGAGCTGCCCACCCGCGGGGGCCATCTGCGAGCTTCGGATACGGTTCGGTGCGT
>DASTBN010000137.1:0-11725 GCA_035712045.1 Pseudonocardiaceae bacterium | reverse complement strand
CGATAACGTAAGGCAATGGTGGCGCCGACCCGGCCGTCGAGCGGGCTGGTGGCCCATTTTCAGGGCCGCCAGGTGGCGGTGCTGCGCCCGGGTAATCCCCCGTTCACCTTTGGGCGAGGTCACGACCGCAGCTTGCGGTTCGGGCATGACAGTGTCAATGGCGGCCCTGATCTGCACATCTCCCGTAATGTCGGCTCCATTCAATACGGTGGCGGATTGTGGGTGGTCTGCAATGACAGTGGCAGCCGGCCCTTCGACGTGATCGTGCGCGGGGTATCCAACCCGCTCCCGCCCAGAGCCACACCGGGCTCTCACTCGCGGTGGGCGGTCAGCCCGCCCGGCCTGGAAATCAGGATTGGCGCGCCGTCCGGGCGCTACCTGCTCTCGATCAGCCTCGACGATCCCCGGCCATCGTTCCCGGACCCGCCAGGGCACGACGATCCCGGCACCATTCCGCTGCGCGAGCCGACAGAGCACGAGCGGCTGCTGCTCGCCGCGAAGTTCCTGGCGCTGCCGGATCCGGGCGAGGCGGTGGGCAACCGGGAGGCCGCCGAGTACGCCTCCGCGGCACGGCTGGCGGACCGCCCGGTGACCGAACGAGCCGTGGACAACTGCGTGGTGCGCTGGTGCCGCAAGCTCCAGGACCTCGGCGTGACCGGCATCAGCGGCCGCGACAACATCAACCAGCTGGGCCGCCAGCTACTCGCCTGGGGCCTGTTGCGCCAGGAGGACCGCAAGCTGCTGCGCGCCCCGTGACTACTGCATCTCCGCCTGCGCCACAGCGGCCTCGTCCGGCCCGGCCAGCGCCGCACGCCGCCGGCGGACCCGCAGTTCCAGCACGGCCAGCAGCACCGCCACGCACACGAACCCGGTCCCGGCGAGCAACGCCGCAGCGATGGCATGCTGGTAAGCGCCCTGGCCACGGCCGCCATGGGCCAGTACCCCGTAGAACACCGCCGCCAGCAGTGCCGTTCCGATCGCCGATCCGATCCGCTGCCCGGTCTGCAGCGCTCCCGCCGCGGCTCCCCCCATCCGGGCCGGAACGCATTCCATGGTCAGCGTGATGTTTGGCGAGATCACCGCGCCACTGCCAATACCCGCCACGAGCAGTGGCAACGCTGCCATCCACCCGGCCGAAGCTCCCGGCGCGGCAGCGAGTACCAGCGCCGTGGCCGCCAGCCCGAGCGCCGTGCTCACCAAGCCCGCCACCGTCAGCCACCGCCCGTAACGGGTCACCAGCCTGCCCGCCACCGCGGCGGACACGGCGGATCCGAGGGCGAACGTCGTCACCGCCAGCCCTGACCCCAGCGGCGTGTAACCCGGTCCGCGTTGGAAGTACACCGGGAGCACCAGCCAGATCCCGCTGAGACCCACGAAATACACCAGTCCCAGGGCGGCACCCGCCGGGTAGCCGGGTGTGGCGGAAAGCAACCGGGTGTCAAGCAACGGCGGCCGGTCACGCCGCACCATCCGGTGCTCCCACCATAGGAACAGCGCGAGAGGCACCGGCGCCAGCGCGAACAGCCACCACAGCCGGTTCAGCCCGCCACCCTCGACCTGCACCAGGGGCAACAGCAGGCACAGCACCCCGCCGCCCAGCAGCAACGCGCCCAGGACATCGAGCTGCGCGAGCAACGGCCCGCCCCGGCGCGGCCGGGAGGGCACCAGGCGAGCCGCGGCGACCAGCGCGATCAGGCCGATAGGAACGTTGACGTAGAAGACCCACCGCCAGCCCTCTGGCCCTCCCGCCAGGGTGAGGATGAGGCCGCCGAGCACCGGCCCAACCGCTGTGGACAGCCCGATGGTGGAGCCGAGGATACCGAACGCCCGGCCCCGTTCCGCGCCGTGGAAAAGCACCTGGATCAGGCCCGGATTCTGCGGGGTGAGCATCCCCGCGGCGAAACCCTGCAGCAGCCGCGCCGCGACCAGCAGGCCCGCGCTGGGCGCCGCTCCGCACAGCGCGCTGGTCAGCACGAACCCGCTCAGGGCGAGCAGGAACATCCGCCGCCGACCCAGCGCGTCACCCAGCTGCCCGCCGGCCACCAGCACCAGCCCGAAGCTGAGCGCGTACCCCGACACCACCCACTGCACCTGAGCCACCGAGGCACTCAGGCCGCGCTGGATGGAGGGCAGCGCCACGTTGACGATGCTGATGTCCAGCAGGCTCATGAAACCCGCCAGCTGGGTGACCGCGAGGGCGCGCCAGCGGTACGGATGGGTGCCCTGATCCACGGCGGACGCGTCCGGAGTGAGACCCATTGCCCCATCTTGGAGGGGCGGGGTCGAGCCGCGCCGTACGATCCCGGCCTATGAGGGTACCCGCCGCTAGCCTCACCGCCGCCCCACCAGCCTCCCTGGAGAATCGAGAGCATCGCGCCCATGACCCGCGTGCCTGTCGTGCTCGTCCTTCTCGCGCTCGTCGCCGGATGCTCGACCGGCGGCGCCCCGATCAGCGGTGGGGTGCCACCGCCAGACTCCCCGAGCACCCCCGGTATCCGCGTCGATGTGGTGGCGCAGGGGCTGGAGCATGTCTGGGACATCGGATTCCTGCCCACCGGCGGGGCGCTGATCACCGAGCGCGCGGCGCGGCTGAGCTTGCTGCCATCCACCGCACCGGGCACCCGCGCCGTCCCGATCGCCGCCGACCTCGATGATGTGTACGTCACCGGGGAGGGCGGGCTGATGGGCCTGGTGGTGCACCCCGACTTCGCGCGGACCCGCCGGTTCACCACCTGCCAGACTCACCGGCAGGGCGGCCGGCCCCTGGACGTCCGGCTGGTCACCTGGGAGCTCTCGCCCGATGGCACCCGGGCCCGCCGGGTGGCGGATCCGCTGGTCGCGGGCCTGCCCCTGAATCCTTCCGGCCGGCACTCCGGGTGCCGGCCCACCCTCGGAGAAGACGGCTACCTCTATGTCGGCACCGGCGACTCCGCGAGGCCCGCCGTGTCCCAGGACCGCACCCAGCTGGGCGGTAAGGTGCTCCGGGTCGACCCGCGCACTGGTGCTCCCGCGCCCGGCAATCCCTTCGCTGGTTCGCCGAACGCCGCGCAGCGGCTCGTGTTCACCTATGGCAATCGCAATGTCCAGGGCGTCACGGTGCAACCGGGAACAGGCAGGCTCTTCGCCACCGAGCATGGCCCGGACGTCGACGACGAGGTGAACATCCTGCGAGCCGGGGCCAACTACGGCTGGGACCCATCCCGGGGCGGTACCCGCGATAGCTACGACGAGAGCGTGCCAATGACCGACCTGCGGCGTTTCCCGGACGCGGTTCCCGCGATATGGAGCACCGGGGGCGATACCGAAGCGATCTGCGGGGCCGCGTTCCTCACCGGTGAGCGGTGGGGCACGATGCGGGGCCTGCTGGCGGTCGCCGCGCTGAAAGGGTCCAAGCTGCTGCTCGTGCGGGTCGACGGAAGCGGAGCGGTCACCAACGTCGGGCGGCTGCCGCAGCTCGACGACCGCTACGGCAGGCTTCGCGCGGCGCGCACGGGACCCGACGGCGCGTTGTACGTCACGACCAGCAACGGCGACGACGACAAGGTGCTCCGAATCATGCCGACCGCGATCAGGTGACCGGTGCACCCGCACGCGTCGAGGCACGCCGCCGTAGCCGCCATCCACCCCCGGACACAGGCTGTAATATCAATACTTCCCACCGGTAGCGGAGCCCGGCGAGGGCACATTCAGACCTGAAGGGTGGTAGTGGTGAGGGGTAAGAAAATCGATAGGGCCGCCACTCTACGCGACCTGCAGAAGATTGAGGATGAAGATTACGATGGCTTCGTGCTCCTGATACAAGCGGCCCGCAATAGACACTCCACTTTCGACCCGGACTTGCCCGTGTGGGAGCTAGCTCAGCGAATGGGCATCATCGTGGATTGCAACCGCGGCGGCGTTCCGGAGTTCAACGAGGAGATGCGGGACTTCCTGAGGGACAGCAACCACGTGGACGGCTCGGACAAGCGCCCCTTCGTGAAGGGCCGGCACTGAGCGGTCACCGATCGGGTGTCTTTGAAGATCGTCATCGGGCTCGCGGCGGGCCGCCAGCGACTCAGGTGCGTATCCGGGGCATCGCTCAACTCAGCACGGGAGAGGGAGAGGCACAGGCTGCGGCCACCACTGCGTGACAAGCCGTCACGTTCAGTGTCCAGTTCGCAGACACCCTAGGTGGTCATCCCAATTGGGCTACGTGACTGACCCGACGGCGTCTACCGCCACGGGTGCGGTTCTTGCCGTGCACCGAGGGCATCTCAGCGATCACTAGCCTCACCGTGTTCATGCGCGGACCAGCGCTGACCTGCGATGTCATCGGTCCTTGGCCTTCGGGCCAGAGCGCGACCTCACGCCGCCAGCGCCCGATACCCAGGCTAGGTACTGGTGGCCAGCCATTACGTAGTCGTCATCAGCTTGACGATTGTAGGTATCGGCGTGCAGGCTTTTTAAGTAGCGGCGCGTGACGTAGCCGGTGATATCCGGCGGGGAATGAATCACACGCCGCGCCGTTACCGTGATGATGCGGTTTCCTGTTCCCAGCCCCGACAGGGGTCAGCGCGAGGAGGAATGATGCCTGACGCATTGAGCGTCGCCGAACTCGAAGAACAGCGGGTCGAATTACTCCCCGCACGCACAGTGCTGTCGATGTTCAGCACTGGCGACGATTGGTACTACAATGACGGCCACTACCACGACCATGACGACTGCCTTCTTGGTCTCCTTTGTTTATGAGCCTTGATCTCTCGTTGGGCGCCGAGGTCGCTCTTTCCGGGTAGCGGTCTCGACCGCTGAGCAACGGCTGTCCATCGTCCGGCCGCTACCCTCGTGACCGGGTTCGGACAGTGCGGGCAGCCGGTCGGCGACAGCGCCAGCCTTACCTCCTCGGCTGAGGCGGTGCTAGAACCGGCGGCAACTCCGGTCATAGCCCGCCATGTGATCACGTGATCGCATGCGATGTCCGTCGACACCCAATGAGGGGTGGCCGCGAGGCGGCCACCCCTCGCTAAACGTATCCACCGGTGGCGCGCCGGGGCTTTACCGGGGCCGCTCAGGCAGCTGGAGCGTGCCGAGAGCCTGCTGATGGACCTGGGTGAGGGTGTTCTCCTCGGCGACCGGGCCAATGGTCCCGATGCCGACGACGCGGTCCCCGTCGGAGACGAAACGGGCGAGTCCGACGGCGGGGGTGTTCTTGAGGGTAAAAGTAGAACGACCGTCAAGGGCGGGGCGACCATCCAGGACGAAGTGGCGGCTACTGGTCACGGTCCCGTTCGTCCCGACGGTGGATGTCATGCCTTGCATGACCGCATCGAGATCGACGCCCGCCGCACCGTCCATGACCATGAAAACGATAACCCCGTGGCTGCCGGTGAGCTTCCGCACATAGGCCCGAGTCGCGATGGGTTTGCCGTTGATAGTGATAGTGGTTTTGTGGAGGGTGGGTTGACCAGGCAGCATCACGCTGATGCCACTGTCCGGATCAGTGGTGCTCACCCACTGGCTCGGGGAATCCTCCGCGAGGAGGGTGGTGAGGGCGTGAGGAGCTGTCCGCGCGGCCGCCGCGCTGGCCGGGGCCACAGCGCCGGTGAGGGCGGCCAAGCTGATGGCGGTAAAGGCCAACATCCCCGTCATGCGGGAGCGAACAACCATTGGTCGGGACATCGGTATATCTCCTAGCGTGAGATTAACTGGCGCCATAATTCCGCGTGATCGCCGCCGGCTTAGGCTCCGAGTTGTTTTGTGTGGTCTTTGTTACCGCTGGGCCGAAGGGTCGAGCGCCCAAGCGAGAGATCAGGGCGCACGGGTGGGTGGGTCCACGATGCCGGGTCGGGACGGCCCATGCCGCCCCAACCCGGCGGATCACGCCTTTTTGGCGTTATGACTCCTGGTCGTTGGTGTGCCGTGCCGAGTTGGCGATGGTGCAGCGGGTGCCGTGGGCGGGCAACTCCAGGTCGGCCAGGTAGCGGGTGACCGCGTCATCCACGCACGTCGTGCCTTGCAGCGCGATGGTGTGCTGGGTGCCCTCGGCGGTGAGGAGCCGGCCATGAAGGTCGTGGGCGAGCTGGACTCCGGCTTTGTAGGGTGTGGCCGGGTCACCGGTGGTGGAGATGATCAATACTGTGGGCAACCCATCGGCCCTGGGGTGGTGGGGCTTAATCGTTGCGGGCACCGGCCAGTACTGACATTGTTCGAGGCCGTCCACGCACGCGATCGCGCGGTGCGCATCCTTTTGTTGGCTGTAGCTGCCGTCCGTAGCGCGACCTTCGTAGAAGTCGGCGATCCGGAGCAGTATCGTGCCGTCCCCGGCGGCGAGCTGGGTGAGACCAGCCCGAAACAGCGCCCAATTTCTGGGCGAGTACAGAGCCGCTATCGCTGCGGTCTGGGCGTCTCGGTAAGACAGTGTCCGGTGCCCGTCGCGGGTGGGGGCGGGGTGTGTGGCCAGCGGGACGATGAGTTTATTGAGACGCTTGTCTGCGGCTTTGGGATCGGTGCCCAGGGGGCAGTCAGGGTGTGTGGCGCAGTCGGCCGCGAAAGCGTCGAACGCGCGTTCGAAGCCCTTGGCTTGGTGGGCGGTCCGGCTCTTGGCGGTCTGGGCGGGGTTGACCGCGCCGTCGAGCACCAGGGCCCGCACGTGAGTGGGGAAGGTCTCGGCGTAGGCGGTGCCGATGCTGGTGCCATAGGAGTAACCCAGGTAGGTCAGCTGGTCATCCCCGAGGGCGGCGCGCAGCACGTCAAGATCGCGGGCCACCTCACGGGTACCCACGTGGGCGAGCACCTCAGGGCCGGTGCGGCTGGCGCACCCGGCGGCGAAGGCCCTGGCCTGATCCTTGTCGTGGGCGACTGCGGCCGGTGCGGAGGGATCCAGCCACGGCGGTTCGGCGCGCTCGGCGTCGCGTTCGGCGGCGCTCCGGCAGCGGATCGCGGGAGTGCTGGCGCCGACCCCGCGGGGGTCGAACCCGATCAGATCGAATCGCTGGGCGAGCTCCCCGTCACCGATCAAGCCAGCGAGCATGGGCAGGACCTCCATGCCGGATCCGCCGGGGCCGCCCGGGTTGGTGATCAGCGAGCCGATCCGGCGGGCGGGATCGGTGGCCTTCTTCCGCACGATCCCGATCTGGGCGGTGTGCCCCTCGGGGTGGGCGTAGTCCAGGGGCACGGTCAGAGAAGCGCAATCCAGGCTGGCGTCGCGGAACGAGGTCTTCTCCGCGGGGGTGAGGGCGTAGGGTGCGCAGGAACCCCAGGACAACCGCTGAGTGTAGAAACCGCGCAACGACGGCGAGGGGGCCTCAGGCGCCCTGCTCGTGCCGGTTGCGGCGAGAGGGGCGCTGACCATCCGCGCTGAGAGTGCCTGAGCGGGGGATGTCCCATACCCCGCTCCCAGGCTCGCCGCGAGCACCGCACCGGTGCACGCCGCGATAGCCCCCTTGCGTAACCAGTGACCACGCCGCACCGGGGTGGGCGCCCGCCCCCCAGGGGCAGGCCTTGAGTGAATATCCATGAGAGTCTCCAAAAATGAGATGCCAGTCTCACCAGGCTCTGCCAGAGATTCTGGGCAGCCGCGGACTGGCGTGTGCTTCCTCCACGGAAAGAGTGCGGCTCGATGCGTTAACAGGTCGATAGGGTTTTCCACTCAGGGCAAGGTGGAGACCCCCGAATCATGGGGGTGCTAGCCCCATACCTCCCGGGAGCGGCACTGGCCGGTGTCATCATGAGCGTCACGGGACAGGAACCGCCTCAAGATATTCGCTATTAGATTGACCCGCCCACGGAAAACGAACGTGATCTACCACACGAGTAGTCGCGATCACATCAAAACAGTTTCCCGAAGCAGCGGCCCCCCACGCCGATTCCAGGAGTTAAGGAAAAACTCCTCGCGCAATAACAACCCGCGGCAGGAAACCCGATCGCCGCCGAACGACCCGGCGACGGCCCGCTGTGCGGGGACGGAGGAAATGGCGCCATGACCGGCTGCGGCGACAAGCGCCGCGAGCGTCTCCTAGGCCTCGCGGGGGCGCGCTGAGGGTCCGGCGTTGGCCGAACGCCAGCTTATCGGCCTAAACCGGTGACTGATCGGCTGGCCTGGACCACCGGTGTACTAGCCGGACACGCTGGGGACCTGGGACGCTGGGTTATGTCCCGCAAGCGTTCGCCGTTGCCGTTGCGGGTGTTGTTGTTCCTGCTGGTGACTTTGCTGAGGATCGCGACCGGGAATCTGAACAACAGCCCGGGTGCGCTTCCCGGGGTGCTGGAGTTCGTGCGGCGGCAGTCGTTGCCGCTGGCCGGCGTCATCGTGGTGCTGATCATTGGCGTGATGGTGTGGCAGCATCGCGCCGACGAGCGCGCGGCGTTGCCGGCCCGGCCGGTGTGGGATTCGGACCGGCCGCCGTTTCCCGGTTTGGAAGCGTTCACCGAGCAGGACTCGGCGGTGTTCTTCGGCCGTGACACCGAGATCAGCGCGCTGCTGGAGCGTCTTCATCCGGTGGTCCCCGGGCAGGCCAACCGGCTGATCGCGGTGGTCGGCCCCTCGGGTGCGGGGAAGTCGTCACTGGTGCAGGCAGGGGTGGTGCCCCGGCTGCGGCAGCATCGGCGGGGATGGATCGTGGTAGCCCCGGTGGTGCCTGGGGATCATCCTCTGCTCGGCCTCGCTCGAAGCCTCGCGGCAACACGCTCCGCACCCACCCGGGACGTGCTGGATCCCCGCTTCGCGGATGAGCTGCGCGTCAGGTCGGGCCGCCCGAGCGCTCCGGTGCTGGTGATTGTCGACCAGGCCGAGGAGCTGATCACCCTCTCCGGCCCAGCCCAGCGCGACGCCTTCCTCGACCTGCTGGCCGACGCACTGGACGCCGACCCGCGATTGTGGATCATCATGATCCTGCGGTCAGAGTTCTTGACCACCTTTCTGGGCACCCAGCATGCTCACCTGTTCAGGGAACCCGTCGTCGTCGGGTCGCTGGGGCACGCGGCGCTGGTCGAGGTGATCGAACAACCCGCCCAGCGAGCGGGACTGAGCTTCGAGCCGCCGACCCTGCCGCAACGGATGGCCACCGATGCCGGCGGCGGTGACGCGCTGCCGCTGCTCGCCTACGCCTTGCAGGAACTGTGCCGCACCGCCCGGCCTCCAGGGGTGTTGAGCGCCGATTCCTACCAGCGCATCGGCGGGGTGAGCGGGGTCTTGACCCGGCAAGCCGACAAGGTCGCCACCGAGCTCGGCGGGCTCGACGGACCGGTATTGCCGACCCTGCTGGCGTTCGTCACCATCAGCGAGAACGAGCCCACCCGCCGCCGGGTCCAGCGCGGCACGCTGACCGGGGAACAGCGGCGGGTCGCTGAAGCGTTCCTCGCCGCCCGGCTGCTGACCAGCCATACCAACGGCGATGATGTCGTCCTTGAAGTGGCCCATGAGGCCCTCTTCCGGCATTGGGCCCCGCTGCACCAGGCCATCGAGGCATCGGCCGAGCACCTCCGCTGGCGCGCAGACCTGGAACGCTGGGCCCGGGACTGGGACAACTCCGGCCGCCAGGACGCCTACCTGCTCCGCGACGAACGCCTCAAAACCGCCCAGCGTTGGGCCAGCTGCGACGGCGGAGTCATCGACGGCCTCACCCTGGTCGCAGAGTTCCTCGCCTGCTCAAGCCGAGCCGACCACGCCACCATGCAACGCCTCTCCGAAAGCATCGCTAGCCAAGCACTCAGTA
Source organism: Pseudonocardiaceae bacterium (assembly GCA_035712045.1). GTDB lineage: Bacteria > Actinomycetota > Actinomycetes > Mycobacteriales > Pseudonocardiaceae. Next base: position 2,036 of record DASTBN010000137.1, on the reverse strand, counting down.
CTCTCGGCGGTGATCCCGACTACAGCCTGCTGCTGGCGCTCGCCGCTTACGAAGAGTGCGCTCCCACGCCACGAGCTCTCCGGGCGTTGACTACTGCGCTGGCCACCTCCCTGGTGCGCGCCGTCTTCCGCGGCCACAGCGACCGGATCCGGGCGGTGGCGTGGTCGCCCGACGGCGGCCGGCTAGCGACCGCCTCGGAAGACCGAACCGTTCGGATTTGGGACGCCCACAGTGGCGAGGAACTCACTGTGCTCGAGGGCCACCGCGCTGAGGTGTGGGGAGTGGCCTGGTCCCCCGAGGGGCGACGGCTGGCTACCGGATCGCGCGACCGAACCGCCCGAATCTGGGATACCGACACCGGCGACGAACTCGCCGTGCTGGACGGTCCCGAGACTCGCGGAATTCGGGGAGCGGCCTGGTCACGGAACGGTCGGCGGCTTGCTACCGCCTCAGCTGACTGGATGGGCCGGATCTGGAATGCCGACAACGGAAGCGCACTCGCCTTACTACGCGGCCACGACAATCAGGTCCGGGGAGTGGCCTGGTCACCGGACGGCCGAAGACTAGTCACCGTGTCAGTCGATCGCACAGCCCGTATCTGGACTGCCGAAGCTGGCGAGCTGGTGACACTGCGGGGCCACGAGGGCTCGGTCTGGGGGGTGGCCTGGTCACCGGATGGTGAACAGGTGGCTACTTCGTCAACTGACCGGACGATCCGGATCTGGAACACGCGAGTTAGTGGCGAACTCGCCGCGTTGTACGGCCACACCGACCGGGTTCAGGCGGTGGCCTGGTCACCGGACGGGAAGCGGCTCGCCACCGCATCGAGCGACCGAACGGCGCGGATCTGGGACGGAAGCGGCACCGAGCTACTGGTGCTGGGAAGGCACGAGGACGAGGTGCGAGGTGTGGCCTGGTCACCGGACGGGAAGCGGCTCGCCACCGCGTCACACGATCGGACCGCCCGCGTCTGGGACACCAGCGACGGCAGCGAGCTCACTGTGCTACGCGGCCATGATGATGACTTGGCGTGCGTAGTGTGGCAGCCATCTGGCCGGAAGATCGTCACCGTTTCGCGTGACCGCACAACACGAACCTGGGATGCCGATAATGGCAACGAGCTCACGGTGCGAAGCGGCTCTAACGCGGTGTGGGAGGTGGCGTGGTCACCAGACGGACAGTACCTCGCCGCAGCGACTAGTCATCGGATTGTCCATGTCAGGGATACCCGCGATGACAGCGAACTCGCGACGCTACGTGGTCACAACGATTGGGTGTGGTGCGTGGCGTGGGCACCAGACGGGCGTCGCCTGGCTACAGGATCACGAGACCAGACCGCCCGGATCTGGGACGCCGAGAGCGGAGCCTGCCTCGCGGTGCTGGCTGACCACGACGGCGAGATCCGGGGCCTGGCATGGTCCCCAGATGGTCAGCGGTTAGTCACCGGATCAACAGATCGGACGGTCCGGATCTGGAACACCGAGTCCGGCGCGGAAATCATCGGCATCGGCGTCCACGCGAATGAAGTCCGAAGCGTGTCGTGGTCGCCAGACGGTGCGCGGATCGCCTCCGCTTCGCAGGATGGGACCGCCCGGGTCTGGGATGCGACGATAACTGTCAAGGATTTGGTCGCTAACGCCCGTCGTCGCGTTTCGCGAAGGCTAACTCCACAGGAACGACGCGACCTCATGCTCCCCGTGACCGCTCATTGATCAGCCGCCTGATCTTCTTGGAGAAGATCAGGGTTGACGTCGGCAGCCTTCAGGGGAGTCGCTGGGTATCCAGGGACTGGCGGACAAAGCGCCCGCCGTCCCGATAGGTATCCCGCCTGGTGTGCCGATAGCCGCCGCTTGGACGGTGCACACCTCGTAGACCATGCGCACCGCACGCTGTCGGCGCTTGTTGGTCTCGTACACCGGCGTGTCCCCCGGTCCCGCCCAGGCCGCGATGCACCAGGATGCCCTCGCTGGCCGAGTAATAGCGCAGGTTCCCGGCGCTGGCATACCGCGTGATCAGGTCCAGGCGTTCAGCACCGG
>DASTBN010000136.1:0-2699 GCA_035712045.1 Pseudonocardiaceae bacterium | reverse complement strand
ATTTCGACATGAACCAGTTCACCAGCCGGATGGGATAAGGCAGGACCCGCCCGACGCCCGAGTCGTCGCTCACCCAGGAGCGACCGTGATGTTCACCGCGTCACCATCGCCGAACCAGCCGGGGTGGAGGCACGGTCGGGGCCGGTGACGGGTTGGGGGTCCGCCACGGGGTGTCGGGGTAGTCGGTGAGATTGGTCTTCTCCAGCAGCGTCCGGGCGATGGCATACCCCTCCTCGAGCACTGCGGTCTCGTCGGTGAAACCGGGCCGGCGGTCACGGAGCACCACCTGCCCGTTGACCAGGACGGTGTGGGCGTCGGCGCCGGTGGCGGAGAACACCAGCGACGAAACCGGCCGATGCCAGCCATTGACCGGCGGGTGGGTGACGTTGAAGACGGTGATGTCTGCGCGTTTGCTGACCTCGAGGGAGCCGATCTCGTCCTGCAAGCCGACTGCGGCGGCGGCGTTGACCGTGGCCATCTCGATGGCCCGTTCGGCGGTGACCAGGGTCGGGTCTGCGTTGAGCGCGTTGTGCACCAGCGCGGTGATTCGCATTTGCTGCACCACGTCCAGCGACCCGGCTGAGTACGCGCCGTCGGTGCCGAGCCCGACGTTGATACCGCGGGCAAGGATCTTGCGCAGCGGGGCGATTCCGACCACGCGGAAGGCCCCGGAGCTCGTGCATAGCGCCATACTGGCCCCGGTCTCGGCGATCAGATCCAGCTCCCGGTCCTCGAGCAAGACGCCGTGCACGAGCAGCCACCTCGGGGAGAGCGCCTGAAGGCGGTGGAGGTAGTCGATTTCGCCGCCGCCGGTGAGGTCGGCGAAGCTGATCCGCAGGTCATACTTGTCAGCCAGGGCCAGGCTGCGGTGGATGGTCTCGGTGCTGGTGGTGTTGTTCAGCATGTAGAAAGCGCCAGTCTCAGTGGCTAGCCCAACGTGCACCACCCCGGCCGTGCCGTGCCAACGGCGCACGATCTCCTCGGCGAGGGCGAATTCCTCATCCAGCGACCGGATGTGCGGGTAAGCGGGATAGTCGGTGCTGAACGGCGGGTTGGGGGTTCCGCCCTCCTCAATGGCATCCAGGAAACCCGGAGTCATTCGTCCGCGACCCGCCAATCGCGGACGATGGCCTGTGCGAGATCCTCGCCGGTGGAGACCGTGTCGCGGCGGATCATGTCGCCGGCTAGGCGTAGGCCCGCTGGAAGATCCGCTCGGCGAGCATGATGACCGTGAGGTTGGTGACCGTGGAGGAGACCTCGGGGATGATGGAGGCGTCCACAACACGCAGCTTGTCCACGCCTTGTACTAGGCCGAGGGAGTCCACGACGGCCCAGGGATCGGTTGGGCCCCCCATTGGCACGGTGGAGGTGGGGTGGCCGTAGACGGCCAGGTTGCTGGCTACCGCCTCGGCTAGATCGTCATCGCTGACCGCGTCGCCGGGGATGATTTCGCCGGCGTTGAAGGGAGCGAAGACGGGGTGGCGGGCGATGTCTCGGCCGAGCCTGACAGCTTCGAGCATCCGTCGTGCGTCGCGTGCGGTGGCCAGGTAGTTGCTGTCGATGATCGGCGCGTCCTTGGGGTTTGTGCTGGCGAGCGTTACGGTTCCCCGGGATTCGGGTTGGACCACGGCGGCCGCCAGGACGATCACCGCGCCGGTCGGGCTGGCCGAGCCGTCCAGCAGGTGGGTGGCGGTCACATGCAAGTCGAGTTCGTCGCCGACGGCTTCGCTGGAGGCTGTCCACAGCAGCGAGCCGACGGCAGGGGTCATCCGCGCATGCTCGGGTGCGAGGGCGTAGGCGTTGTAGAAGCCGGGATGATCATGAAGGCGTTGTCCCACCGGAAGGTCGGTTACCACGTCGATACCCAAGGACTTCAGGTGGGCGGCAGGGCCAACGCCCGAACGCATCAGGATCGCTGGGCTGCCGTAGCTGCCGCCTGACAGGATCACCTCATCAGCCCGGTATGCCGTGCCGTCATCGGCGACCACGCCTATGGCGGTGGTGCCTTCGAGAAGGACGCGGTCGATGTTGACGTCGCCGTGGATGCGCAGGTTCCGACGTTGGCGTACCTGGGGGGTGAGGTAGGCAAGGGCGGTGCTTTGCCGTACCCCGTCGACCACGGTGACGGGATAGCCACCGGCTCCGTTTTGCCCGGCCGCGTTGTAATCGTAGACCCGCTTGAACCCGGTTGCGACCGACGCTTCGATGAATCCCAGCAGTGAGGGTGTTAGCTCTTCGTCTGTTCTTTGCCGGATAGACAGCGGGCCGTTGCGCCCGTGGTAGAAATCGTCTCCGGTGGGCGTGTTTTCGAGATGCCGGAATGCGGGAAGCACATCCTCGTAGCTCCACCCTCTGGCGCCGTGCGCGCCCCATTTGGCGAAATCGCTGGCGCGGGCCCGCAGGGCGACGGTGGCGTTGACCGCTGAGCTGCCGCCCAGGACTTTACCGCGCGGAGCAGGAATCTGAGGGTTCCGGTCGTTGCCGCGAGAGAGGTACCCCCAGTCATGGTCGGGGTCGGCGATTGTCGATGCATCACGCAGCGCGGCGGGGAACCGATCCGGGGCGTAGGCATGGCCAGCCTCGAGCAGCACAATCTTTCGGCTGGACTCCTCACTGAGTCGAGCGGCCAGCACCGCTCCAGCGGAGCCGCCGCCAACAATGATGACGTCAGCGGTATCGATTGGATTCGACATCGATCT
>DASTBN010000135.1:0-8857 GCA_035712045.1 Pseudonocardiaceae bacterium | reverse complement strand
AAAGAAGGAGCAAACCCGGTACTGCCCGGCCACTGCTCCCAATACGAGAACACCTTGAACGTCTTCAGCTCATCGGGCCAGCGTTTATTCCACTCATCAGCGGCCTGACGCTGGCTCCAGCCGTGGGCGTAACGAAGGGCGACCCGGGCATTGAGGCGGTATCGCCGCCGAAGCGCATCAGCGATGTCAACCCACGACGCGCCCCCGGCCCGCAGCGAACGTACCAGCTGCTCACGCCGCTGTCTCTGACTGTGCTGCTCCCCCATAGCACTTCCTCAGCATCGTGGTGCCTCGCGCGAGACGCCGCCTTCCGACGTGACAGGTGGACGTTACTAGCTGGGAAATGTCCAGCCAATCTGGCGCGGAAAGGTCCTCGCACGGCGGGGACGCTCACAGTTAGAGATCACGGCTGCTCGGGGTGGTTCACCGCCTCGCCCCGGGGCGTGGCCGCGGCGTCCGTCCCTCGTGGGCTAATCCTGGCAGTATCGATAACGTGCGGATGCTGCTCAACATCATCTGGCTGCTGCTGTGCGGCCTGTGGATGGCGATCGGGTATGTGATCGCCGGGATCGTGTGCTGCCTGCTGATCATCACGATTCCCTTCGGCCTGGCCTCCTTCCGGATCGCGAACTTCGCGCTGTGGCCCTTCGGCCGCAGGATCGAGCGCCGCGCCGACGCCGGCGCCCCCTCAACGATCGGCAATGTGATCTGGTTCATCGTCGCGGGTTTCTGGCTGGCCATCGGCCACGTGCTCACGGCCATCGCGCTGGCCCTGACGATCATTGGCATCCCGCTCGCCCTGGCCAACCTCAAACTGATCCCGGTCTCGCTCACCCCCCTGGGCCGGGTCATCGTCCCGGCCACCTGACCTGGACGTGAGCGCCCTCTGGATGCGGAGTGCTGTCAACGGTCCTAGATTGCAGCAGTCCGCATCCAGAATGCGGTAGTCAGAGAGGAGACTTCATGGGACGGCCTGTTGTGCATTTCGAGGTCCTCGGCCAAGACGGACCTGGGTTGCGGTCCTTCTACTCGGACCTGTTCGGATGGAAGATCGACGCTGACAACCCGATGAACTACGGAGTCGTGTCAGCCGGGAACGGTCCTGGGATCGGGGGCGGTGTCGGGGTCGTGCCGGAGGGCTACGCCGGTCATGTGACGTTCTACGTGGGGGTCCCTGACGTCGAGGCCGCGCTGGCCCAGGCGGAGAGCCTCGGCGGGTCCCGGATGATGGGGCCAGAGAAGGTCATGGAGGATATCGAGATCGGCCTGTTTCACGATCCCGAGGGACACCTGATCGGCCTGGTCAAGACCCCGGAGTAGGCGGCCTGGCGAGCATTCCTTTCAGCAGCGCGAGGAGATCGCTGAGCGACATATCGTCCCGCACCGCCCCGGCGCGCCGCACCCGCATGCGAGCGTTCCGAGGGCGGTGTGGAGGCCGTCGCTGATCGTGGCGACCGTCGGTGCCGGATCGGCCGAATCGGCGGGCGGCGTCGTATAGATCTTGAACGGCCTGAGGGCGATGAGGGCGATCAGCAGCAGCAATGCCAGCGCGATGCCCACGGCGATGCCGATCAGCCTGCCGCGCCCGCGACGGGTGGTGCCCCGTCCCAGCAGCGGCGGACTGGGCGGGATGACCGGCGCGGGGAGGGCGGGCTGGGGGCTGTCCGGCGGTGTGCCGGGCGTGGCAGCGATCGCCCGGGTGGTGCGTTCGGGCTGGCCTGCGGCCAGTGCCGCGGCACCCAGGGCCACCGCGTACTTGGGATGGGCGTCCACCACGACGGGACATCCCAGCTCGGCCGCCACCATCCGGGTGACCAGCGGTATCCGCGATGACCCGCCGACCAGCAGGACGGCGCTGAGCTCGGTCGGCTCTACCCGGGCCGACTCCAGGGTCCGCCGCAGCGCCCCCATGGTGGACTCGATCTGGGCCCGCACCAGGTCCTCGAAGTCGGAGCGGGTGAGACGCACCTCGGACTGCCCGCTGGGCAGGAAGACCGGGATGATCGTCTCGGTGTCCACCGAGAGGGCCTCCTTGGCCCGCACGCAATCGAGCCGCAGCTGGGCCAGGGCGGTGAGCACCTGGGGATTGCCCATGTCCAGCTCCGTGAGCGTCCCGCCGGTCGCGTAGTCGACGTAGGACAGGATCGCCTCGTCGAAGTCGATCCCGCCGAGTCGCTCGATGCCGGCGGGCGTGCCGAGGATCCGCACCCCCTCGGGTTCCTGGCGCAGCACCGTGGCGTCGAATGTGCCACCACCCAGGTCGTAGACGGCGACCGTCTCGCCCTCGGCCAGCATCTTGGACGCGGCGTAGTGCGCTGCGGCCGCCTCCGGCTCGGTCACCAGGGGCGGGTCCCGCAGCCCCGCGTGCGGGGGAACCTCCTCGAACAGCGCGCGCCGGAACGGGCCCCAGTTAGCGGGGTAGGTGAGCAGGACGTTCTCGGGTGGCTCACCTTGGGTCCGTGTCACGTTGTCCAGGACATCGCGCAGCAGCGCGGCGAGCAGGCCGGTGACCGGGTAGGGCTGGCCGCCGAGGGTTATCGGGGTCGGGCTGCCCAGCCGGCGCTTGACCTCCCGGCAGACCCGGTCCGGGCGGCTCACCAGCCGCAGGCTGGCGCCCTCCCCGGTGATCAGCGTGCCGTCATCGCTGAGGTACACAGCCGCCGGGGTGACCACCGACTGATTGCCGAGGGTGACCATCTCCACCGTGGCCGGGGTCGCCAGCGCGGCCGCGACGAACGTGGTGCCAAGGTCCACCCCGAGGCTATAGCCCACCGCGACTCCCCTGGTAAGGCCCCGACCCTCTCCTGCTACGACCGTACCTACGCCGACGCTTCACCAGGGGATTGGGGGATTCTCGCGGTCTTTAAGACGGTGGCTGATCGGCCGCGCGCAGTAACTCGGCGATGTCGATCTTTTTCATGGTCATCATGGCCTGGAGGGCCCGCTGCGCCCGCCCGGGGTCGGGGTCGTCGACCAGCTCGAACAGCACGATCGGCTCGACCTGCCAGGACAGGCCGAACTTGTCTTTGAGCCACCCGCACGGCCCCTGCTCGCCACCCTCGGAGAGCCGCTCCCAGTAGTAGTCGACCTCGTCCTGGTCCTCGCAGAGAATCTGGAATGAGATGGCTTCGCTGAAGGTGAACTGCGGCCCGCCGTTGAGCCCGAGGAACCGCTGGCCATCAAGGCTGAAGCTCACGGTCATCACGGTTCCCTCGGGCCCCGGCGAGTCGGGCCCGTAGCGCGTCACCCCGTGGACCTCGGAGTTGGGGAAGATCGCGGTGTAGTGCGCTGCCGCCTGCTCGGCCTGCCCGTCGAACCACAGGCAAGGAACGGTCTTCGGCATCGGTCGTCCTCTCTCGTTCCCCGGGCGTGTCCCGGATACCAGAGGAGACCGGCTCGCCACGCGGAACTCATCGGTGGGGTCAGCGATCCTCCCATGCCGCGCACGGGCAGCGCCGGTCACGACTTCGCGAGTAATACTTCGCCCTCGAGGCCGTCGGGGTCGCGGAAAAAGATGCTCAGCGCGGCGCCGAAGTCGGTGATGGTGCCGTCGCTGGCCCCCGTGGTGATGAGCCTGTCCCGGATCGTCTCGAACGCCTCCGGGGATGCGGCGGCCAGGCCGAAGTGGTCGATGCGGCCCCGACCCCACATCGGGGTCTGGCGATCGGCCTCGGCGTTGCCCTCGATCACGAAGATATTCAGCTGGGTGGCCGGGCCGATATCGATGACGGTCATCGTCTCGCCGGGCCCATGCTCGCGGGTCTCCCCGACGACCGCGTCGAACACCTCGGTGTAGAACCGGCCGAGCCGGCCGACGTCCTTGGAGATCCAGGCGAGGTGATTCACGCCGTCCAACAACATGTTCTGGCCCTCCACTTTCTCACGGCACCCCCGATATGGAGAGTACTCCGCTTAGGGGAGATCGACCGTGCCGCCGACCGGGACCCGCCGGTAGTCCCGATCCCCGGTCCCGCGCACGGTGGCGAGGATGTTGTCCACGATGGTCAGGCCGATGTCGTTGAGCAGGCCATCGTGAATCGAGTACGCCCGCTGCGGCGCGACCCGGGCGGCGTAGTCGACGATCTCGACGGATTTCAGCCAGGGCCCATTGGTGGGAAGCAGCAACGTGGGCACCGGCTCCTCGGGCACGGTGAACGCGTCGCCGGGATGGAACACCTCGCCCCCGACCAAGAAGCCGATGTTGGGTATCGGCGGCAGGTGGGTGGGGGCGTGTTGCTCGCCGTAGACGCCCACATCGAGACCGCCCACGGTGAACTGATCCCCGTGGGTGACGGGATGCACCCGCTCGCCCAGTCCGTGCAGCAGGGCGGCGACCGCCGGGTTGGTCCAGATTTCCAGTTCCGGGTCGGCCTGGGCTGCGGCGATGAGCCGGTCGGCGTCGAAGTGGTCGAAGTGCTGGTGGGTGACGAGCACCGCGTGCGCGCCATCCAGGGCGTCAGGCTCGCTGAAAGTTCCTGGGTCGATGACGATCGTGGTGTCGCCGTCGCGCAGACGGACACACGAGTGGCTGAGTTTGGTCAATCGCACTTAACCGATCATGCCACTGATGGGCGCTATGAGCGCGTCGGCGCGGTGACCCGCCGGCCGTTAGCGCACGCCGCTGGCTAGCTGACGGCTCTGATCACGGTGGCCGTGGCTTCGCCCGGAGGCGCGGGAGGCGGCTGGTCAGTTCCTCGACGAACACCGGCCCGTACGACCAGATGAGATAGTCCATGATCGTTTCCTGGGTGATGCCGCGCGCGAAGTGCTCCTCGATCTCGCTGCTGACGCAGCCGGGGCAGGTGCCCGTGCGGCCGGACGCGGAGTCCCCGGACTGGACGTCACGTCCACAGCATGCGCAACTCATAAGCCTGAACTCCCGGCGGCAACGTCTGTGACTATCGTTGCTCATGTTCCTGCTGGTGCTGTTGTGCATTATAGTTAACCTGGGAACAAAGTTCCCAGATGTCGTTTTTCGTCGGTAAGTGGTCGGCGGGGCCGCCTGGTGTGATCGATCAGCGGGGGAGAGCCAGCGCTGGCGGTGGGGTACCCTGAGCAGTGGTGATCATGTCTGCGGCGGGTGCTGGAGGCGTCGATATCGTCAGGCGGATCTCATCGAAGCTCGGCGTGACCCTGGTATTCGTCATCGCGTTGCTCGCGACCGGCTGCTCCTCGGGTGCCACGGAGCCCAGTGCCTCCACGCTTGAGACGGGCGCCGCGCTGCCATCGGGTCAGGAATGCGCCGCGAGAATACCGCGTGACAATTCTGAGCCCAGGCCGGAAAACGCGGCGGCGAATCAATTCGTGCCCGATCGTGTGTCCATGCCACGCTGGACGGACTTCACTGAGGAAGCTAATCAGAGATTCGTTCCCAGAATCGATGGGAACTTTACCGGGACCACTGGTGAGATCCTCGCCTGGGGTGCCTGTAAATGGGGCCTGGACGCGGACCTGGTACGGGCGGTGGCGGTGCAGGAAAGCGACTGGCGGCAAAGTACGGTCTCTGACGAATCGCGCCGCCGCCAGGATTGTGTCGGTGGCGCCACGCCGCCCTGCCCGACGAGCTTCGGGATCATGCAGCTCAAGCATCAATTCCTGCCCGGTTCCTATCCGCTCTCGCAGCGGAGCACCGCGTTCAACGTCGACTATTACGGCGCCCGGATCCGCGGTTGCTACGAGGGCTGGGTCACCTACCTGCGCCACGGTTACGGGCCCGGTGACATCTGGGGCTGCGTGGGCTGGCACTGGTCCGGTGACTGGAAGGATTCTGGCTCGCAGCGTTACGTCCAGCGGGTACGGCGTCACCTGGATAGCAAGCCCTGGCTGGACTGGGTTGATAGGTAGCTGGGCTGATAAGTGACTCTGGGTCAATGCCCGCGCAGCAGCCGCCGCGCCGCGATGGTCAGCCGGTGGTCCCGGTCGTAGCGCCGGATCGTGTCGTAGGCGATCCGGGCCAGGTTCGGGTGGATCAGCTCGATGGCTTGCGGGTAGCGGAAGGGGCTTGCTCCCCAGCCGAGCTTGGCGTGCGCGGTACTGGGCCAGCGCGGATTGTGCCGGATATCCAGATCGATCATGTCGCGCAGCACCGGCTCCGGCAGCCCGCCGAAGTCATACCAGCGGTACCCCGCCGCTTTCGCCCAGCGGATGATGTCCCAGGTCACGGCTGCGGGCACGCAGAGGTGGCGGGTCCGGGCGGAGCGGTCGAAGCCGACCAGCCGACCGCGAACCATGTCACCGCAGATTGTGACCAGGTCGGCCGCGACCGCGGTTCCCCCGACCTCACCGATGAACAACGCCGCCTGGCCGTTCAGCTCGTGATACAGAGCCCGCAGATAATCCGCCGAGTAGGGCCGGTAGCCATGCGTCTGGGCCGAGTGCGCGAGCAGCCTGGCGAGTGAGGGGATATCGCGTTCGTCACCGCGGCGGACCGTGACCCCGTTGCCCGCCCACAACTTGGCGGCCGGGCGCAGCCTGCTCTTGGCCCGCGCCCGCAGCTCCTGCTCGTCGTGGCGCAGGTCGATGCGCATCGATCCGGCCGGGGCGATGCCAGCCAGCGACGGCCGGAACCCGCGCTGGGCAAGGCCCCGGCTGAGCTCAGCGCCGCCCTCCGGGGGCTGCACGAACAGCATCCGCAGCTCTTTGCCGATCGCCACCAGGGCGTCTCCGAGCGCGTGGAGGATCGATCGCTGGTCAGGTGAGTCCGGGGATACGACGGGGCCGTAGGGCAGATAGCCAATGCTGGCCACCCCGAGCAGGCGGCGGCGCAGGATCTGGGCGCCGCCCACCAGCGCGCCGTCCTGGTAGGCGAGCACGTACTCAGGGGTGTAGCCGACGCGGCCACGCAGTCGGGCCCACGCGGAGAGCTGAGTGACATCGGTGCCAGGTGTGCCGCACACCAGGGAGTCCCAGTCGGCCAGCACCGCCTGACCGGGATCCCGGGCCCGCCAGACGGCTACGCCACTACCAGCGCGGGGTGCCGGTGCGAACATCTGACGTGATCTTGACGTTAACCGAGCACACCGACGTAACCCCTCCTGGCAGTGCCGCCCACCGACCCACTCCCCAGCCCCAGGTAAGGACGCTACCCGACGCGCCGCCGGGGATCGAGGGATCGGGTGGGCTCCCGGCCTCCCTCAGTCCGCTGCCGCCCTCGAAGCGGTGCCAGATCGCCGGTCTCACTCACTGAGCGAGACCGATTCGAGACCGGAGCTGACGGCTGAGCAAATTATCGTTGAACAAGAGACCCCGGGTCAAAGGTTTGTTGTGTTCCCGGCTTACCGTAGGTTCGTGGAACTACCCGGAAGAGTGATCTCTGGCCGGCACCGCAAGCTATCCGAAACCCCGTCGGACGTGATGGTGAGAGCGGCGGCCGCGTTTATCGTCATAGGATTGGCGACCGTGGCTGGGGCCATGTCCTTCAAGGGGCCCAGCCAGCGTTCCGTTATCGCGGCGCCTACTTCATTGCAAGCCGCTCGCGCGGCGCCCGCGGCGCTCGATTCCGCCAGGAACCCCGCCCCCATGAGTGCCCGCACCGCAGCGTATCTCGACGCCCTGAGACGGGAGGATATCAACGTCGCGGATGTCCCGACGCTGCTGCTCGTCGCGGACAGCGTGTGTTCCCGGCAAAACGACGCGGATGCGCCAGCGCAAGCGGACCGGCTGATAGCGGCTTTCCCTGGCCGGTGGACGCCGCGGCAGGCCGCCGTGATCGTGGACCGGGCGATCAAAAATGTCTGTGGCGATACCGCCCCGCTGGGCGCGAACGTGAGCGCTGACGTTTTCCCGGCTAAGTAAGCCGAGGTGCCGTCCCATACCGATCCCGGAGAATTCATGTACGTTCTTGGTGTAGGTCTCGGCGTGCTCGCCGTCGTTCTCATCGGGCTCTCGGTCGCCCGCAAAGTGGCTGGGGACAGCACGAATTTCCTCGTGGCGGGGCGCACGCTCGCGCTCCCGCTGTCCGCGGCGGGTCTGATGGGCCAGGCGGTGGACACTAACGCCACCCTCGGCAACACCGACCTCTCGGCCGCTGGCGGGTTCTGGGCCGGCGCGAGCCTGCCGATCGGGCTGGCGATCTGCCTGGCGCTCACCGGCGCGTTCTTCGCCAAGCGGATGAACAGCATGAGGCTGCTCACCATCGGTGACTTTTACCGCCGTCGCTACGGCCGGACCGTGGAGCTCGTCGCCTCGATCATGATGATTTTCAGCTTCTGCATCCTGCTGGCCGGCAACCTGGTCGCGGGTGGTTTCCTGTTTGAGCGTTTCATGGGCACTAGCTACACGCTGGGCGTCCTGCTCATCGTCGGGGTCGTGCTGCTCTACACCGCAACCGGTGGTATGTACAGCGATGCCTACACCGCGTTCGCTCAGATGGTCATCACCCTGGTGGCCACCGCGGCACTGCTGATCTGGGTTGGGGTGAGATTCGGCACTCCCATTCCCGCGGGCATGGGGCCTTTCGATTTTGGGCAGCTCACCCATAGCGACCAGGGAGCGATGTTCAACTGGGCGACCCTGCTCGCGCTGGGCATCGGCGATATCGTCGCGATCGACTTCATGCAGCGGATCTTTTCGGCCCGGTCGCCGCTGACCGCGCAGCGGGCCTGTTACTCCGCCGCGTGCCTGGTGCTCATCGTGGGTATCCCGTACTCCCTGGTGGCGCTGACCAGCCGGGTCGTCCTGGGAAACGACGCCGGGCCGGGGCCGGTGCTGTTCACCTTACTCAGTCAGTACGCCCCCGCCGGGCTGACGATTCTGGTGCTCTCCGGGATCATCGCGGCCTCCTGCTCCACCGCCAATGGTGTCATCCTGGGCACCTCCGCGGTCGCGGCGCACAATGTCCTCGGGGTGCGGGCGGGTT
>DASTBN010000134.1:0-4032 GCA_035712045.1 Pseudonocardiaceae bacterium | reverse complement strand
CACCCAGGACGCGGCCGCTTACCTGGAACCTGGCCTGGCGAACGCGACCCCGGACTATCTCTCGATCTACGGCACGCTGTTCCTCGCTGGCTCCATGGCGGCGGCACGCAACGAGGACCGGGCCACCACCAGGACGTTTCTCGCCGAAGCCGAGCAAAGCGCGCGACGGCTGGGCGCGGACGCCAACCACCTCTGGACCGCCTTCGGTCCCACCAACGTCGCCATTCACCGGGTGTCCACTGCGGTCGAACTGGGTGACCTCCAAATCGCCGTCGATCTCGGCCCGAGGGTGGATGTCTCGGCGCTGCCCATCGAGCGCCGGATCAGGCACCGGATCGAGCTCGCCCGCGCTTACAGCGGGTGGAACCGCCGTGAGGAGGCGCTGAACGTCCTGCTTGAGGCCGAGCAGGACGCGCCGGAACAGATCCGGCACCACTTCATCAGTCGCCAGCTCGTCCTGTGCTGGGTTCGCCAGCAGCGCGGTAAGCCCAGTCATCGCCTCATCGGGCTGGCGCAGCGGCTGCACGTCATCTGAGTCCGGGCACTAGGGTTTTCGCCGTGGCGGATGATCCCCTTGATCGCAGTCGGCCCTACCTCGCCGCTGGCGTCCTGTTCTTCGACGAGGAAGATCGGATCCTGCTCGTCCAGCCCACGTACAAAAACCACTGGGACATTCCCGGGGGCTACGTCGAAACAGGGGAAACACCCGCTCACGCCGCAGCCCGCGAAGTCCGCGAAGAGCTCGGCATCCACGCGGCGGTCGGGCCGCTACTCGTCGCCGACTGGGCACCACATCCCGACGAGGGCGACAAACTCCTGTTCATCTTCGGCGGCGGGACACTGAGCGCTGAGCGCATCACGGCGATCCGGTTACCAGCTGACGAACTCGCCTCCTACGCGTTCCGTGACCCGGCGGAGCTAGGCACCTTCCTGATCCCGCGTCTTCACCGCCGGGTGGCGGCCGCCATCGACGCGCACCACGCGGGCCGCACCACCTACCTCGAACACGGTGTCCCACGCTCAGACCAGTAGCTCAGCGCTGCCCTGCCTCTTTCAAATACGGACGCCTCCGGCGGGCCTCCGCTCCGGGATGGCTGCCGCAAACGAGGCGGGGTCGGCAAGGCGGCGCGGGTATCCCGACGTCGGCGCCACAAGCTTCGAGACAAGCTCGTCGGCGCGCGACGGGATACCCGCTTCAGCAGCCCTCGTCACTGGTTACCTCAAACCCGCTAGTCCCGCTCGGCTGGGCCGGGGCGAATGCGGAATACCCAGTGCCTCCGGCGGCCAGGGCGCTGCCCTGGACCCGGCACCGCTTCGGGAGGAGGGGGAAGAAAGTACGGGTGGGGGTCTCCCTCGCGGCGCCCCGATGGCTACCCGGTGCCGCAAGGCCAAGCCGCTGACGCGGTCGGCTCCGCCGAGCCTTGCCCCACCGGGTAGGGCGATGCCCGCGCCGCGAGGGAGACCCCCACCCTCAGCGGATCGCCACGCCCAACCCACTATCGACACTCGCGGCAGATCGTGAGCGTCCGATCGCGGTCTGTCGGGTAGCTCCGGCGCGTTGCCGCGCCGGAGCCCCCTCAGAACCGGGCGAGCGGGCTTTCCCCGCACCTCGGCTCAGGCAAGCCGCTAGAGCGTTGCGGGTTCTTGCTCCCGCGTCGCTGTGAAGATCCGCCGCCACAGCTTGACTACGATGCTTTCGTGGATTCGCCAGTCACTAGCGTCCCACTCCGGTCGCTCGTCGTTGGGTCCGTTCACCGCGAAGTTCATGCCCTCCACCACCAGGGAGGAGAAGCTGTATCCCGTCACCGTGTCCAACTTGTCCCTCAGTTCGTCAGGCTTGCTGCTTTGGTTGTTCACCGGCTCACCTGCCCACGTCAGCGCCCTTTCGGGCCCGACCACCAGGTCGGCATCCGGCCGGTTACCCCAGGACCACCGCTTGGAGCAGCGGCATCCTCGTCCTGGGTTCCCGTTGCCTTTCGGCCACCGGCATCCGCTTGTTGGGCATCCCATCCCGCCGAGGCATTCCGCCCCTCTCACGATCGGCCTACCGGGCCCAAACAGCCCGGACCCCGACGGGGTTTCCACGTTCCGCGCATACGAGACACGACCGGGGTGGGCGCCCCCTATACCCCGAGACCAGCGGTGTTCCCACGACCGACTCTCACTCACCGGTCGCCGCTCGCCGCCTCTTCCAACGGCCAGGCCCTATCACCCTGGTCTTCATCCCGTCGTCCAGGGCTGGAAATAACGAGGCATCAACAGGGGTTCACTCGCGTTCACCCGTCCGGTCTTCCCCTCGCCCGTTGCTCCCCCGGACGGAAACAGGGGCCCTTCGGCTTCTTCTCTGGGCTTCGCACCCCCACGAGCAGGACCCGCAGACGCACGCCAGAGCGGGGATCGATCTCGAACACTGATCGAGAACTACGCACCCGGCATAACCGGCCTCCAACCTGCGAGTTCACTCGCCATAGTGAGGTCGGCCCAGGGCGCCCTATCCGCGTTACCGCGGGTGGGTTTCCCTGGGCCGCCTCCCGAACCCGGCGTGCGCCGCAAAGCGCACCGGGCTCTCCACAAGTCCCGGGTGATACCGGTGCGGCGTGGTCTGGATCTCCAGTACCCGGCGCTGAGCCCGATACCGCTTCAGCGCCAGATCATCGGTATTCACCAATGGTCTCCTGGTCTGCCCTGACCACTACTGCTGACTTGCTGGCCCTCTTCGCCATGTACACGCCTCTCGCGCGCTCGGACTACTACAGGGCCTCCGCCCCATCCCGCGCCTTCAACGGACGACGCATCTATCCCATCCGTCCGAACGGCTTCCGGATGGCAGGAACGACGCGGGATGGTTCCCGTGTTCACTGCGAACCAATCGATCAGCTTGGCATCCAGCTCTGCCCCGGCAACATCGCCACCAGTACGCCGCAGTTCTTCCCGGTGGCCTCCCCACCAGCATCGCAAACCGGTTACGGAGTCAACCGCCCACCTCGGACGATCGTGCGTTGCAACCCGGCCCGTATCTCCCAGATTTGAGCCGGTGACACGCTTACGGAGCTTTAGCACTGGTTCCTCTCGTACACCGTCCGATCTCGCTCGCCGGACCCGGCCCGTCTGGCAGTACCAGGCCGTCCCGGCTTTGTCAGCGCTGCTTCCCGCCCTCCCCGGCGTCTCCCAGATCGGACTACGCTCAGCTCCTACTAGACTGCTGCGACAGTCCAGCGAGAAGGTCTTGCACCTCCTTTGGCTCCCAGCGCCTCACGGCGCACCGCGACCTCGTGTCGCACGTGAGAACCTTCCTTACTGGGTCAAGGCGCCGCGCTCCGCGCGCCGCTGGCCGGGCCCGCCTCCCGCTCCGCTCCCGGCGGCCCGGCCCTCGCTCCGCGCCTGGTAACTCCGCTGGGCCGAAGGTTGTCGTAATTGCCACGGCCAGTGTTAGTTGGCCTTAGAGGGCTGCGCAACAGGCGGCGGTGTTGATATGCGCAATGGTCTACAGATTGGATGCGCAGTAGTTTTCTTGATTCACAGGAGTCATGTCAGTATGCGCCGGTCTGTTCGGTGCCTAACCAGAACTTCTGACTACCCTCCCGACGGTTCTCTTGACCGGCTACGACGCCATCGATACGCCCGTATTGATGTTTCCCTGGCGGGCTTGAGCGCAAGGTAGCCGGGTGTACTAAGGGCATACTGTGGGGAGTGGCTCGTCTGGGGCGTACTGCTGCCATTCGTCGGAATTCGCGGGCCGAGTTGGGAGCAGATACTGCCCAGCGGCTCGCGCAGCAGAGTCGGGTCCCACAACCGCACCGTCTGGTCGGAATCCGCGCTGGCCAGCAGCTTGCCATCCGGGCTAAACGCCACCGCCCTCACGGTGCCGGTATGGCCGGTGAGGGGAGTGCCTACGGGGTAGCCGGTGACCGGGTCCCACAACCGCACCGTGCCGTCATCGCTGGCGCTGGCCAGCAGCTTGCCATCCGGGCTAAACGCCACCGCCCTCACGGTGCCGGTATGGCCGGTGAGGGGAGTGCCTACGGGATGGCC
>DASTBN010000133.1:0-2208 GCA_035712045.1 Pseudonocardiaceae bacterium | reverse complement strand
GGAGCGCCAGGCGGCAGCCGCTGCCGCCGCCGAGCGAAGTACGGGTACCGCTGGCGGGACGCGCGCCCAGGCCGCCACCGCGCAGTCGGTGATCAACCGGGCGATGGCGCAGCTTGGGGTCCGTTATTCATGGGGCGGCGGTGACGCGGCCGGACCCACCATCGGCGTCCGGGACGGTGGCGTCGCGGATAGCTATGGTGACTACCACACAGTGGGCTTTGACTGCTCCGGTTTGATGATCTACGCCTTCTCCCGAGCACTGGGTTACTCGCTGCCCCACTACAGTGGTTTTCAGTACAACGCTGGCACCAAGGTGCCGCTGGCCCAGAAACGTCCGGGCGACATGCTGTTCTGGGGCACCGGCGGGGACGTCCACCACGTTGCTCTTTACATCGGCGGCGAGCAGATGATCGAAGCGCCGTTCTCGGGTGCCGCGGTGCGCGTCACGCCGGTGCGCTATACCGAGATCATGCCTTACGCCGTGCGGCTGCTTTGAGGCGGGAACACCTCACAGCCGTCACACTGGCACAGCGGTTGGGTCTGCCTGGATCCCGCTATGCCAGCGACGCCAGGGCGGACCCTCATCGAGGAGGACCGGTGTGTCAGGAGGACTCGTGAGCGACGCCGACGGCGGGACGCCCGCGCCCAGTCGGCCAGCCAACCCGGCGAGGGACGCTGAGCTGATCGAGCGGACCGTGTTCGAGATACAGCGGGTGATCGTGGGGCAGGACCGGCTGGTCGAGCGGATGCTCGTGGGCCTGCTGGCCCGTGGCCACCTGCTGCTCGAAGGTGTGCCGGGGGTGGCCAAGACCCTCGCGGTGGAGACCGTCGCCCGTGTCGTGGGCGGCACGTTCTCACGCATCCAGTTCACCCCGGACCTGGTTCCCGCCGACATCCTTGGTACCCGCATCTACCGGCAGGGTCGCGAGCAGTTCGATGTCGAGCTCGGGCCGGTGATGGCGAATTTCGTGCTCGCCGATGAGATCAACCGGGCGCCAGCGAAAGTGCAGTCGGCGTTGCTGGAGGTGATGGCGGAACGGCACGTCTCGATTGGCGGTACCACCTACCGGACGCCCGCGCCGTTCCTGGTGCTGGCCACCCAGAATCCGATCGAGAACGAGGGCGTCTACCCGCTTCCCGAAGCCCAGCGTGACCGGTTCCTGTTCAAGATCCTGGTGCACTACCCGACGGTGGAAGAGGAGCGGGAGATCATCTACCGGATGGGTGTGGATCCTCCCGAGCCGCACCAGGTGCTGAACACCGCCGAGCTGATCCGGCTCCAGCACGTCGCCGCGCGGGTATTCGTGCACCACGCGCTGGTCGACTACGTCGTGCGGCTGGTGCTCGCGACCCGCACGCCCACGGAGCACGGCCTGTCCGACGTGGCTGGATGGGTAGCCTACGGTGCGTCACCGCGAGCCAGCCTGGGCATCGTGGCGGCCGCTCGCGCGCTGGCGCTGATCCGGGGGCGCGACTACGTGCTGCCCCAGGACGTCCTGGACGTATCCGCTGACGTGCTGCGTCACCGCCTGGTGCTGTCCTACGACGCGCTCGCTGACGGGGTGCCGGTGGAGCACATCGTGACCCGGGTGCTGCAGACCGTGCCGCTGCCCCAGGTCTCCGCCCGGTCCCAGGAGGCCGTTCCGGCGACGCCAGTGACTGATCCGGAAACGCCAGCCGGGGTGGCTGGAGCGGGCTGATGGCTGTGTCCGAACCGCCCAAAGGACGAGGCGACGGTCCAGGGGAGCGGCACCGGTGGGCGCCGCCCGCGTTGCGCGCGGGCCGCATGGAACCCGCGCTCCGCGCGCTGGAGCTCACGGTGCTGCGTCGGCTCGACGGGCTGCTCCAGGGCAATCACCTCGGCTTGGTACCAGGGCCGGGCACCGAGCCGGGCGAGGCCCGGCTCTACCAGCCAGGCGATGATGTCCGGCGGATGGACTGGGCGGTCACCGCGCGGACCACCGAACCGCATATCCGTGAGACAGTCGCGGACCGCGAGCTGGAGACCTGGCTCGCCGTCGACCTGTCGGCCAGCCTCGACTTCGGCACCGCGGAATGCGACAAGCGGGAGCTGGCGGTGGCCGCCTGCGCCGCCATCACGCATCTGAGCCGGGGCGGCGGGAACAGGATCGGCGCGGTGGCCAGCACCGGTGCGGACGTGCTGCGCATCCCGGCTCGCGGTGGCCTGCCGCACGCCCGGGGAATGAT
>DASTBN010000132.1:0-3803 GCA_035712045.1 Pseudonocardiaceae bacterium | reverse complement strand
TCTGCGCGCTCGTCCTGGTGCTCGGCGGTTACCTGGCACGCGACGTGCTGCGCTCGCCGCCCACCCGCGCCGCGACACCCGCCGCGACCCCTCCTGCGGCCACGTTCAGCACGCTTGCGCCGACACCCGATCCCTCTACCCAGGCCCAGCCCACCTCGGCCCAGCCCACCTCGGCCCAGTCCACCTCGGCCCAGCCCACCCAGGCACAGCCTTCGCCGGACCAGAATCCCCGGGACGACACGACCCCGGAGACGCTCGTCATCCCGGGTGACTACCTGGGCCTCCGGGGCAGCGACGCCACCGTCGCGGCGGTAGCCCAGGGCCTGATCCCCCGAGTGGTCGACGACGACGGCGACCAGCTCGATTCGGGTCGGCTCTCCCGGTGCCGGGTTGTCGACGTCAACCCGACCGGCTACGTTCCGCGCGGATCGATTCTTGAGCTGACGTGCCGGAGGGGACGGTGAGCCCGCAACACCTATCGGGTGAGCCTCAGAGGGGGGGCATGATAGGGCCGGGCTCTGAACCCGGCACGGCGAGCATTATGAACGAGGAGCGGAACGGCGTTGGCATGACCATCCCCCGGTTACTGTCGGATCGCTATGAGCTGGGCGAGACGCTCGGCTATGGCGGAATGTCCGAGGTGCATCGCGGCCGCGACGTCCGACTCAGCCGCGACGTCGCCGTCAAAGTGCTCCGCGCCGATCTGGCCCGGGACCCTCAGTTTCAGCACCGGTTCCGCCGCGAGGCGCAGAACGCGGCCGCGCTGAACCATCCAGCGATCGTCGCGGTGTACGACACCGGCGAGACCGTTTCGGACCATGGCCCGCTGCCTTACATCGTGATGGAATTCGTCGACGGGCGCACGCTGCGCGACATCGTCAAGACCGAAGGTCCCGTGGACGCCCAGCGCGCCATGGCCACGATGGCGGATGTCTGCGCCGCGCTGGACTTCAGCCACCGCAACGGCATCATCCACCGGGACGTCAAACCCGCGAACATAATGATCAACAACGCTGGCGCGGTCAAGGTGATGGATTTCGGCATCGCCCGGGCGCTCGCTGACGGGCAGGGCGTCACCCAGACCGCCGCGGTTGTCGGCACCGCCCAGTATCTGTCTCCTGAGCAGGCCCGTGGCGAGCAGGTAGACGCCCGCTCAGACGTGTACGCCGCCGGGTGCGTGCTCTACGAGCTGATCACGGGAGAGCCCCCCTTCACCGGCGACTCCCCCGTCGCGGTGGCCTACCAGCATGTCCGCGAGGACCCCACGCCGCCCTCGCACCAAAACCCGGAGGTCTCCCCCGCACTGGACGCGGTCGTGCTCAAGGCGATGAGCAAGAACCCGGCCAACCGGTACCAGTCCGCGGCGGAGATGCGCACTGATCTGGTCCGCGTGCTCAACGGGCAGCGCCAGCTCGCACCCGTGGTCATGACCGAGGCCGACCGGGACCTTATGCTCGACTCCGGCCCCACCATGGCGATACGCCCCATGCGTACGCCCCGGCGGCGCACAGAACCGGCCCCCGCGCCCGCCGAGGCACGACGCGGCGGGCGGGGGCTGGGAATCCTCACCACGGTCGTGGTGCTGGCCATCATCGGCCTGGTCTTGCTGCTGTTCACCGACCTCTTCAGCAGCGGGCCCAAACCCATCAGCATTCCCAACGTGGTTGGCGAGCCGGTGGTGAACGCCGAGAGCGAGCTCTCCGCCGCCGGTTTCCAGACCGAGCGCCATCCGGTCGAGTCGACCACTGACATGACGGACCGGGTGATCAGAATCAACCCCACCGGCCAGGCCATACCGCGGACCACGATCCGGCTCGACGTCGGGGCGGGGCCGGCCGAAGTGGAGGTGCCCAACTTGCTCGGGCTTGACCCGGTGGCGGCCCAGGCCTCCCTGCAGCAGGTCGGCCTGGCACTCTCACCCGACCAGCGCAAACAGGTCGTCCAGGACGACAAGGACATCGGCCATGTTCAGGTCCAGGATCCAGCGGCGGGCCGCAAGCTGACCAAGGGCAAAACGGTGATCATCACCGTGGGCGTGGCGCCGGAGACCATCGGTGTTCCTGACGTCACGGGCACCAACATCGAGCAGGCGCAGCGCAACATCACGGTGGCCCGTCTCACCGCGCAGGTGCAGGAGGTCGACTCCGCCACCGAGAAGGGCCGGGTCCTGAAACAGAACCCCGTCGGGGGTACGGCGGTCAAAGCGGGTACCACTGTGACGCTCACCGTGTCCCGGGGCAACCTGCTGCAGATGCCCAACCTGCGCGGGCTGACCCCGAACCAGGCACAGGCCAGCCTGCAGAAACTGGGGTGGATCGGCGCCCTCAAGCAGGTCACCACCCCGGCTACCGACGCCGCCCAGGTGGGTACCGTCGTGGCCCAGGATGTCCCTCCAGGCACCGGATTCACCCGTGATCAGGCCATTACGATCACGGTCGGTCAGGACAACACCAACACCACCACCCCCACCACCAGCACACCGATCTTCGAAACACCACCCCTCAACGGCGGCGGTGGGTAGCTCAGCGCACCAGTGCGGCGGACGCGAGCTTGCGCATCCCGGTCTCCAGCTCGCCAATCCGCGACTCAGTGATCTCCGCGCCAGCCAGACGCAGCCAGTTCGCCAGCAACCGGTGCCCGCCGTCGGTGAGTACCGATTCCGGATGGAATTGCACTCCGTGCACTGGGAGCTCTCGGTGCCGCAGCGCCATTACGATGCCCGAATCGGTACGGCCGGTGACCTCGAGCTCGTCGGGAATGGTCTCGGGCAGCACAGTGAGTGAGTGGTACCGGGTGGCGACAAAAGGCTGCGGGAGCCCCGCGAGGACCCCGGCACCGCTGTGATGCACGTGTGAGGTCTTGCCATGCAACAGCTCCGGAGCCCGCGCCACGGTGGCTCCCCAGACCGCCCCGATCGCCTGGTGACCTAGGCAGACGCCGAGCAGCGGGCGGTGCCGCCGCGCGCAGTCCCGGACGATGTCCATGCTGGCCCCGGCACGCTCCGGGGTACCCGGCCCCGGACTGATCAGTACCCCGTCCGCTGCGGCGGCGTCACCAGGCTTGACTTTGTCGTTGCGGCGCACCACGCACTGGGCGCCAAGCTGAGCCAGGTACTGGACGAGGTTGTAGACAAAACTGTCATAGTTGTCGATCACAAGGATGCGCACCGGGTCAGCCTAGCGACCAGGTTGAGCGGTCAGGGCCCTCTTCAGGGTGCGGTCGTCACCGAGTTGAATGGCAGGTGAGGCTCAGCCCAGGGAAACACCACGAAGATCAACAGCGCCACCACCGCAGTCGTGAGCAGCACCGCCTGCAGCACTTTCACCCCTCGTGACCCGGGCAGATGCCGCCAGATCCAGCTATACATGACGACTCCTCAGGCGCCCGCTGTGAGCTCGGCAGGACGCTCACCAGCTGTCTTGTGGTACGAGGCGACCAGCACGCCATGCACGATCAGCCGCTGGCTGGCGGAGAATTGCGGGTGGCAGGTCGTGAGGGTGATCAGCCGACTGACGGGGGTACGGCCTGGCTGGCCGGGGATCGGGTCGATCACCTGGACCTGGGTGGGCAGCACGATGGTCTTTCCCACAACGTTGGCGTATCGCCCGGACAGCGGCTCAACGCCCCGGCATTGGGCCTGCTTGCCTTTACCCGCTGCCCAGTTGCCCGACTCACCCTGCAATGGCAGGACCCGGTAGACATACCAGTGGTCGGCTGTCTCGACCACGATGGCGTCGCAGGAGGCGAGCAGGTCCAGGGAGTTGAAGGGGGAGCCCTTGCCAACGCGGTGGCCGGCCACCGAG
>DASTBN010000131.1:0-3913 GCA_035712045.1 Pseudonocardiaceae bacterium | reverse complement strand
AATGTCCGGGGTGCCTGGCTGTTTGTATTCGGATCGCACGGGGGCACCGGTCTGAGCTTCGAGGGCGGGCCGATCAATGAAGCGTACTGCCGAGGGGGTAGCAATGACGAATGGCCGCCAGTCTGAGTCCTGCGCCAAAATCACCAGCTTGCCGATATCCTGTGCTGCGGGGGTCGCACAGGTGATGATGTAGAGCACCCGCACAGATGACCCTTGTGGACCGCTCATACTACTACCCCAATCGTTCGGGCCAGCTTGGTGATACCGGCCATGGGGGATGAGCCGCGCGGGTAGCTGCGGACCAGATCGGTGATGATCTGCTTTGTCACATCGCGGCAGCGCACTTCTTCGGGGGAAAGCTGGTCAGCGTCCAGAAGCGTGGCTGAAGCCTGATCACGCTGCCCAGCTTGGAGGTGTCCGCGCGTCACATCGAGTAAATGGCTGGCCCGGCGCTCACGGGGCAAGCGCATAAGATCACCGTAGGGAATCTCCGCAGTGGCCTCGATCACTCGGCCACCACTGTGCATGTCCGCTAAGGCTGACACGCGATACACCAATACATTGGTCGTCCCAAAGGCCGACCAATGCTCGTTGCTGTCGGTGTTCAAACGGAGGGCGACGGTCAGCGCCTCGTCCTGAAGGTCACGCACATCGGCGGCTTGATAGAATTGGGCAGCCGCGATACTGCCTTTCAGCAGCAGCATGCCGTAGGCCGAGACGAATGCCGGACCGGCACCGTGAAAGTGTGGTTCAAGTCGGCTGGCGGCTGACTTGACTAGTCGAACCGCGTCATTGCTTTGGTACGTCGCGCTCAGCGCATGCGCGACTCGCCGCGCGGCTGAGCCGATCAGCGTCAGATCACCGGTTTGTTCGGCAATCTGGATACCACGGTCGGCAGCGATCCAGCCAAGCTGGGCGTCACCCAGCTTGAACGCCGTCTCGGCCGTCAGCTGATACGTCCAGGCCAGCCAGGCTTGCGCCTGCCTGCGCTCATCATTACCGAGCTGCCAGACCGCGGCCTGAGCGTCACGGATGAGATCGGCTAGAAGCTGGCCGACGACTTGGTAATGGGAAGCCTGAAACGCCATCCAGCCAAAACGTACGGTGGCTTCGAGCTTGGTCAGGTTCGGCTCTGGTAGTTCGTCCCCGTTGAGCCGGAAGACGTTGGTGATCGCGTCATAGCGACGCAAGGCCTGCCGAACGGCATCAATCTCCCGATCATCGGGGCAGGTCTGCCGGCGTTCGGCTTCCTCGGCGTCAATGAGCACGGCCAGCGGAATATCCAGCACGCTGGCGATCCGCCGTAGCACCGACAGGCGATCAAGCTGACGATCCCCGGCCCGGATCTTGTCCACCCAGCTCAGGGACTTACCCATCCGATCGGCGAACACCTGACGGGTCAGGCCTCGCCGCCGCATCCAGTACAGCACCACGGCAGCTGTCTCCTGGCGCTGCGCGTGATCAGGGTCGGTCATACCCCCACGCCTCTCAAGATCTGGTCGGTTCGTGAACAGCCTAATGGGACTGCCAGCACCAACCCGGCACAACGCTAGACAGTTTGTACAGCCTCGATGCCCGCCTGTCGCGTAGCTTGCCAACGGCCCCAGGACCGGGCTGAGCGCCGAGCTGGCACGTCCCTCAACGGGACGCCTCCCCCGCTTCGGCCAGTCCAGTGCTCCCCGGTCTTGGGCGCCATCCGAGGGCGAAGCCACACAGACGGGCCGAGAGCACGTGGAGCACAAGGGTTACCGGCCGTACCAGGGCATCACCGACGCGCGTCATGCTGACGACCAGAACCATCAGCTGACGGCCGCAGGCGGCCACCAAGGCGAAGCGTCGTGATCCGGGAGGATCGCGAGCTGCTCGCCGAGCTGGCCCGGCTCAACCGGGACATGGTGGCGTTCGCCATGCGCCTTATGGACGCCAGCGCCAGCGCGGACGAACAGGTGCGCTATGCCCAGCGCCTCATTGCTGCCGGTGAGCGGTTGCGGCGTCGAGCCAATGAGACGGCTGGCGGTGTTATCGAGGATGAGGTTCTTGTTTACGGACCACTGATCATGCCAGAACTTACTGAAGAACCTTATCGGGAGTCGTGAGCAACGTTTGGGGAACGCGCTACCGGATTCTCCGGGAACAACTTGATGAGCTTGCTGACCAACTCGGAACTGGAAAGCAGGTCGCACCAGCGGCGCTCGAAGAGCGGGCCGTGCGGTTGCTTACGGGCGTACTCATGTTGTTCGGGCAGCGCAACTTAAACAGGCGAGGGCAATGCCGGTTCTGTGCCCCGTCGCGCCGCAGGCGATTCTGGCGGAGACGGCCGCAGTGTGCGGTATATCGGACGATTGATTTCGTCATGAGACAGCATCTGGATGTGGTGTGGCGGCAACTACCAGCGGATCCCGGAACACGGCCAACTCTTGATTGACATATTGACGTAACGTTGGTAGTGCGCCACTGCGTGACGTTCACGCCAGCCGCATGCCAGGCCCGGGCCTCAGCCAGCCCGATGCGCCAGCGCCGCGTGTCGGAACCCGGCTGCAGTCAGTCGGTGAGCTCCTCGGGCATATCGTTGTTATCCTAGTCCGCCATGCCGCGTCCCCGACGTGGACGACATCGGCAAGGACCGCCGGTACGGCGGGAGGGGTTCGGTGTTGATCGAGGCCGAGAGATGGAACCGCAACATCTATTACTACCTGGTGATCCACCGCGATAAGACCCAGTGACACTATCAAAGGAGTTATGAGTGCAGTTCATGGTTTTGAGCCGCCGCCGCACCGAACAGTTCACTGACGCTGACTTCGCAGCCGTCGTCCCGGCCGAGACCGAGCGGGTGCGCCAGTTGTACGCGGACGGCGTGGTGCGCCAGATCTGGTTGCGCGGAGACCTCGCTGGTGCCTGCTTCATCATTGAGGCGACGGGAGAAGGCGAGGCTCAGTCCATTGTGGACGCCCTCCCGATGGCTACTTCAGGGCTTTCGGAATTCACTATCATTCCCCTGAAGCCTTATCGCGGCTTCTGCCCCGCCTGATCAGCAGTTCTTGTCCAGGCCAGCGGCCTCGAACACCTCGATCGCCATCGCCGACCAGTCCAGCTCGCCCCGGCCTTTATTGACCGACGCGGTGAATCGGTCCATGACCAGGCTGGCGATAGGCATTGGCACATCCAGTGCGGACGCGGCCTCCAGCAGCAGCCGCGTGTCCTTCCGGCCCAGGTGCAGGCCGAATCCAGGTGGGCTGAACGTTCCCCCGGCGATGGCGGCGCCGTAACCCCGATAGGCGTTCGCCATCAACGGAGTCGTCGTCAGCACCTCCGCGGCCCGGGCCCGTGACACGCCGTGCTTCTCGGCGAACGCGAATGCCTCAGCCATCGCCTCCATCGCGCTCATCAGCAAGAAATTGCCGGCCAGCTTGACCGCGTTCGCGCTGGCCGGGTCCTCGCCCAACTCGAACACCGCTGAGCCGATCGCCTCCAGCAGTGGCCTGGCGCGCTCACGATCGCGCGCGGCGCCCGCCGAGAGCACGATCAATTGGGCGGATTCGGCCCGATCCGGCCGCCCGAACACTGGTGCGGCGACATAGCCGCAGCCCTGCCCCGCCAGCCGGGTGCTGGTCGCTGGCGCGATGGTACTCAGGGACACGTGCAGGCCCCCCGTGCCAAGTACCTCAGCCAGCCCGGCCGTGGCTTGCTCGACCGCGTGGTCGTTGGCGAGCATGCTCAGCACGATCCCACCCGAACTGGCCACCTCGGTCGGCGCCTGTACCACGCTCACCCCGCCGAGCTCCAGCAGCTGCTGCGCCTTGGAGGCGGTGCGGTTGTATACCCGCAGCTGGTAGCCCGCCCGCGCCAGGTTTCGCGCGATCGGAAGCCCCATGTTCCCAAGACCGATGAATCCGATGCTCTGATCCACGTGCAG
>DASTBN010000130.1:0-5417 GCA_035712045.1 Pseudonocardiaceae bacterium | reverse complement strand
GAGCACCTCGGCATCGCCGGACGCCGCGTGCTGGTCTCCCGGAAATGGTCCGACAAAACCCTCGACGATCACCGGGCCGAACGCGGCGAATTCGTCCGGCAACTCCTCCACGCCGCTGGCATCCAACCCACCCACGGCCCGGACGAGGGCCCTTACCGGTGGGAACGCACCGCGCCCGCTGACCCCGACGTGCCACCCCGGCCGGTGCTGCTGCTCCAGGCCATCGCCGAACGACAGCGATGGCAAGCCGAATACACCGCCGCTCAGCTCGCGGCGACCGGCCCGCCACCCGGGGCAAACCGTTCGGCAACTCGTGATCAAGCCGCATGACCAGGGGACCGAGGAGGACAGCCATGAGACGTGCTAGCGCCGCGGCCCCCGCCCGGCTGACCATCGCCGAGGTGTGCGAGGACTTGGGTGTGTCTCGATCGACGTTTTATGAATGGCGCGCCAAAGGCCGCACTCCCCGCTGCATCAAACTGCCCAACGGCGACATCCGCATTAGCCGCGCCGACTATGAACGCTGGCTCCGCGCGCTCGAAAAGGCGGCCTGATGAACCCCACATATGATGTGCGCGTATGGAAGACCGAGCAGTGCCACGGCCAGCGGGGTACTACGTACAAGGTACGCTGGGTCGTCGCCGGGCGCCAACGCAAGAAGTCGTTCCGGACGAAGGCGCTCGCGGATAGCTTCCGGTCGGAGTTGATGACCGCCTTAAGAAACGGTCAGTCCTTCGAGACCACGACTGGGCTGCCTTCCCGTGGGCAAGAAGTGGCACGTAGCGAAAGCTGGTACGCGTTCGCCTGCTCGTATGCGGACATGAAGTGGCCCGAGTCGGCTGGTAAGTCCCGCATGGGTATCGCTGAGACCCTAGCGACGGTGACTCCCGTCCTCGCCGAGCAGCGGCGGGGCAGGCCCGCGGAAAGTGATATGAGGGCCGCGCTCTACGGCTGGGCGTTCAATACCCGGGCCCGCGCTAACGGTGACCCGCCCGCCGAGGTCGCCAGCACCATCCGGTGGCTGGAAAAGCACACCATACAGATCTCCGAACTCACGAAACCAGAGGTGATGCGGTCCGTGCTCGCGCGAATCGGCCGGAACCTCGATGGCAGACCCGCGGCGGCCAGCACGATCAGGCGCAAACGCGCTGTCTTTCACAACGCGCTGGAATACGCCGTCGAACGCGAACTCCTGCCGCAGAACCCGCTGACATCGCTCAAGACGAAGAAAACACGGACCGCGGAGGCTGTGGATAAGCGGGTGGTGGTCAGCCCCGGCCAGGCCATCAAGCTCCTGGACGCGGTCCGCGCCCAGGGACGGACCGGACAGCACCTGGTGGTGTTCTTCGCCCTGATGTACTACGCCGCCCTCCGCCCGGCCGAGGCGGCGGCGCTGAGCAAGGAAGACCTGGCGATTCCGGAGCAGGGGTGGGGAGAGCTGTATCTGCCTAACTCAGCACCCACGACCGGGGCGGCCTGGGCAGACAACGGGAAACGACGAGACCGGCGAGGCCTCAAACACCGCCCACGCGAGGAGGTCCGCATCGTGCCCTGCGCGCCACCGCTCACCGACTTGCTACACCAGCACCTCACCGAGTTCGGGCCAGGGCCCGACGGGCGGCTGATCCGAGGGGTGCGGGGTGGCGATCTGTCCGACAGCACATACGGACGGGTCTGGCAGAAGGCACGGCAAGCAGCGCTGACACCCGACGAGCTGGCCTCACCGCTAGCCAGGCGACCTTACGACCTACGCCACGCCGCGGTATCCACATGGCTCAACGGCGGAGTAGCCCCCACCCAGGTCGCCGAATGGGCCGGTCACAGCGTGGCCGTGCTGCTACGGGTCTACGCCAAATGCATCGCCGGTCAAGGGCTGGCAGCGCGCACACAAATCGGCCGCGCGCTCGGCCTCGCATGAGACGACCATGCGCCCTATTCCCGCCCCAATCACACCCAACGACGCATCCTCGCTGGTCACAACATCATATAAAGCAGACTGTAAATCCGTCGGCTGATGCCTTCCAAGGTTCGAATCCTTGACCCGCCACGCACGTGCGATTGCTTTGTGACCTGCTTGGACGGGTCATGGTGGTGATCTTTCGTTGTCCGGTTGTGTACGGCTGGCGGCGGGTGGGCCTGGTTGTCTGCGTCAAATACGCGGCAAAGTTTGCTAGCCCTGGAGGGCTTGCTGGACGCGGGTGCGGGCGGTCTGTTCTCCGCC
The DNA here is from genome assembly GCA_035712045.1 of Pseudonocardiaceae bacterium. GTDB lineage: Bacteria > Actinomycetota > Actinomycetes > Mycobacteriales > Pseudonocardiaceae. Next base: position 3,196 of record DASTBN010000130.1, on the reverse strand, counting down.
GTCGATGAACTTGGCGTAGACGCGGAGCAGGACGGCGACGCTGTGGCCGGCCCACTCGGCGACTCGTGTCACCTCGACGCCTGCCTTGAGCCAGGTTGAGACGGCGGCGTGACGAAGGTCGTAGGGTCTTTTGGCCAGTGGTGTTGCCAGGATTTCTGGCGTGAAGGCAGCGGCTCGGGCGCTCGCCCATGCTCGGCCGTAGACCGTGCTGCCGATACGGCCATCGTTGCGGGTGCCGCGGAAGAGCCTGCCGTCTGGTGCCGTGCCGTAGTTGTTCAAGTGCTCGTGCAGCAGCGCGGTGAGTTCCGGTGGGCAGGGCACTGTTCGTCCCTCGCTGGGATCGCGGTGTTTGAGGCCGCGTTGTTCGCATCGGCTTTTGCTGTCCGTCCACTCCGGTGCTACTTCCGGCCGGGCGCACTCGAGGTGTAGTTCTCCCCATCCCTCATCCGGTAGTGAGAGATGGTGCTTGCTCAATGCTGCGGCCTCTTCTGGGCGTAGCGCGGAGAAGTACATGGTGGCGAAGAACGCGATCAGCCGTGGGCCGCTCGGTGGTAGATCCGCCAGTGCCCTGAACAGGGTGCGTGCTTGCACTGGATTGACCACCGATCGGCGGTCGATGTGCCGGAGTCCGGGGGTTTTGGTCTTGGTGGATGGCTTGACTTCGTTGAGGGGGTTGGCTGGTAGTAGTTTTTTCTCGACCGCGAAGTCCAGCGCGTTCCGTAATGTCATGCGTTTGCGCCGGGCGGTGCTCGCCGCCGCTGGGCGGCCGTCCAGGGTGCTGGTGATCGCTTTGATCACCGCTCGCAGGACGTCGGGTTTAGCCAAGTCAACGACTGGTAGTGTGTTCCGTTCGAGCCACCGGGTAGCGGCGGCGATCTCGTCGTTGGCCGCCGAGTCCCGGGTGTTGAGGTTGAACGCTTTTTTACACGCTGTCCGGAGAACTGTGTCATCCGGCTTGTTCCGTCCGGTCGCCAGCAGTGCCGCTGTGATGTTGGTCAGTGCCTCGGCGATGCCCCGGCGGTGCTCCGGTGACGCGTCCGGCCACTTGATCGCGGCATACTCGCTCGCGAACGCGAACCAATCGGTGGTGTGGTCGGCTTTCAGCGCTGACAGCGGCCGGCCTGTTGTGGTGTCGAATGGTTCGCCTTTCTTGGCCGCTATGAGGAGTTCGGATCGGAAGCTGTCGGCCAGGGCGTGAGTCTTGAATGGCACCCTGAACTCTTGCTTGCCGGCCTTCCACCGGACGTTGTAGGTCTTTTTCCTCTTGCCTTCGTACTTGGTTATTTTCCAGATACTCACGGCGTAGGTGGTGACGCCCATTACGCGGCCTCTTCCAGGGTGGTGAGCCAGCGTTCGTATTCGGCGCGGCTGATGCGGATGTCGCCGTTGGGGAGTTTGATGCAGCGGGGGCCGCGTCCTTTGGCGCGCCAGTCGTAGAAGGTGGAACGAGAGACGCCCAGGTCGTCGCAGACCTCGGCGATGGTCAGCCGGGTCCGGGGACGAGCGGGTGCGCTTTCGCGTGCCGCTGCCATGGCGTCAGTCCTCCTGCTCTGCGCTGGGGTGGGGTGGGGTAGGGCGTCGAGATCCGCTATATCCGCGATGGCCACGACATGCCTGTTAGAACAGTCACCAGTGGTGGTGCGAGGCGTCGCGGAGGTATCCGCCGCGGCGTCGGTCGTCGCGGTAGGGCTGATTCGCGACGCGGTGATCGCCGTGGACGGGGGCGGGTGGCGTTCTGCGGCGATGCTCAGCTGGGTGCGGGCGTGGACCGGAGCACGGGTGTGTCTCATGGGTGTTCTTCTTGGTCCCCTGGTCATGCGGCTTGATCACGAGTTGCCGGACGGTTTGGCCCGGGTGGCAGGCCGGTCGCGGCGAGTTGGGCGGCGGTGTATTCGGCTTTCCACCGCTGTCGTTCGGCGATGGCCTGGAGTAACAGCACTGTCCGGGGCGGGACGTCCGGGTCAGCGGGTGCGGTGCGTTCCCACCGGTAAGGCCCGTCGCCAGGGCCGTGGGCGGGCTGGATGCCAGCGGCTTCCAGGAGTTGCCGGACGAATTCGCCGCGCTCGGCGCGGTGGTCGCCGAGGCTCTTGTTGGACCATTTCCGTGAGACGAGCACGCGGCGCCCGGCGATGCCCAGGTGTTCGAGTTGGTGGGCTTTGCCCTTGCAGCGTCCGGGTATCGTGGAGGATCGGGCGCCTTTGGGCTGGATTCCGTAGAGAACCCAGATCGGGCAGCGGGGTGAGCAGGGTGTGACGCGGAGTTCGGCGTGGAGGCGGTGAGCGTGGTCGCGGTGGGCCTCGGTGGCGCGCTCGGTCAGCCCGGCGGCCTGGCCGATGCTCTTGGAAAGGTATTTTGTGAGGTACCCGATGTGGCGGTCGGCTTCCTCGGTGCCGCCCAGGATGCCCTTGACGTGTACTTGGGTGCCGAAGCGGACCACGTGGGCGGGTTCGGTCAGCTCTTCACACGCCTGCTCCCAGCTCGGCAGCGGGACACCGGTGGCGGGGTCGGTGAAGGCCCCTGCTCGGGTGTCCCAGACCGGGGGTTTCTCGTGGGTGTAGACGAGCTGGTCATGGGCTGGCCACCAGACTTGGTGGTAGGTCGCTGCGGTGATCGCTCGCAGCTCCGCGCGGGGGATGGCGCCCCGGATGGCGGCGTGGAAGTGGGGAGCGCCGCGTTTTTGGGGTTCGATGGTGCCGAAGTACTGCACGTCCCAGCCGGCGCAGCGGCGGGTGTTCTGCCAGAACCGATCCACCAGCGCGGGGAAATGGATCGCGTCCCGGGCGGCCCGCCGGTAGTCATAGCTTTCCGGGTCCACCGCGGCTCCGTTGCTGTCTACGTGGCCGTAGGAGTCGAGGGTGAGGGTGAGGAAGGTGGAGGGCCGGTAGCGCCCGGCGAACACCCGCCCCACTGTCCGTTGATCGATCCGCCGGCGGGGCAGGTCTGGAGCGTCCTGCCGGCGCCGAGTGGAGCGCTTGAGGGGTTTGGGTGGTGGATCGAGCGGGGTGAGCCGGCCACGGACACCCAGCGCGCGCAGCTCGGTGTCGAGCCCGGCGAGGGAGTCGGCGATCTGCTCACAGGTGATCTCATCACCCCGGGTCTTGCATTCGGTGTAGGCGGCTAGCAGATCGGCCCGGGCAGCCATCAGCTCCTGATGCTCCCTACTGGGCGCGGCCCGCCCGGTAACCGGCTCGGTATC
>DASTBN010000129.1:0-2541 GCA_035712045.1 Pseudonocardiaceae bacterium | reverse complement strand
GCACCGGCTCAGCGGAGACCACCCGCTCGATCCAGCCTAGCTGGCCCGGGTGGTCGGATCGTTCGATCCGCTCCAGCAGCCAGGCGTCCACGAGCCGCCCCGCGAACCGAACCCGCAAGCGGACACCAGGCACCGCAGTGTCGCCGAACTCGGCGGGCACCTGGTAATCGAAGGGGCGGTCGAGGTGGGCCAGCGGGGTGTCCACGCACACCCGCGCGACGGGCAGCCGGGGAGCCGGGCTGCGCTGCCCGCGACGAGACCGGCCCTCACTCACGTGCCCGGGTCTACCAGAGCACGCTGACCACGCCCCCGCGGCCTCGTCGCCTGCCATCACGGCCATGTCCGAAAACGCCGCCCGATACCGCACGCTCAACTTCTGCGGCCGGGCCGTCTAGCCAGCCGGGCGGCGACCGCGTCCCAGACGAACGACGCCAGCAGGCTCTTAGGGCCCTCGGGCAGCACCGTTTCGGTGCCCTCGTCGCTGAGCAGCCAGCCGGTGTTGCGGTCGGCCTCAAGCGCGCCGCCTTCCCCGACGGCATTGACCACCAGCAGATCACAGCCCTTGCGGGTGAGCTTGGCCCGGCCATGGGTCAGCACATCAGCCTCCGAGTCACCGGTCTCCGCCGCGAAGCCAACGACCACCTGACCCCGCGACCGGCGCCAGACCAGCTCACGGAGGATGTCCGGGTTGACGGCCAGCGACAGTGGATCCGGTTCCCTCCCCGCTCTCTTGATCTTGATTGAGGACGGGTACGCGGGCCGGAAGTCGGCGACCGCGGCGGCCATCACGACCGCGTCAGCGTGCGGGGCCGTCGTGAGCACAGCCTCCCGCAGCTCGATGGCGGTGAGGGTCCGGATAACCTCGCACCCCGCCGGATCGGGCAAGTCTGCGGTGTGCGCGGCGATCAGCGTCACCCGGGCACCCCGCTGAGCGGCCACCCGGGCCAGCGCGTAACCCTGCCGCCCAGAGGACCGGTTGCCGAGGTATCGCACCGGATCCAGCGGTTCGCGGGTACCACCGGCAGAGACCGCCACATGACGGCCGGTGAGGTCCTCCGGCAGCGCGTCAGGGCGACGCAGCAGGAGCGTGGCCAATTCGACTATCTCAGTCGGCTCGGGTAACCGGCCCGCGCCGGAATCCGCGCCAGTGAGCCTCCCGGATGCAGGCCGGGCGACGATGGCCCCGCGCGAACGCAACACCGCGACGTTGTGCTGGGTGGCGGGGTGCTCCCACATCTCGGTGTGCATCGCGGGCACGTACAGCACCGGGCAGCGCGCGGTGAGCAGGGTGGCGCACAGCAGGTCGTCCGCGCGGCCGTGCGCGGAGCGGGCCAGCAAGTCCGCTGTGGCGGGTGCGACCACGATCAGATCGGCGGTCTGCCCCAGCCGCACGTGCGGCACCTCAGGCACACCGGTGAACACATCGTGGCTCACCGGGAAGCCAGAGAGCGCCTCCCACGTCGGCGCGCCGACGAAGCGGAGCGCCGCCTCGGTGGGGACGACGCGAACCTGATGCCCAGTTTCGCTGAGGCTCCGGAGCACCTCACATGCCTTGTAGGCGGCGATGCCGCCGCCGATGCCGAGCACGATCCGCCGGGATGGGTCCAGCTGGACGGGCCCGGCTGAGGTCACTGCCCCTCGGTGTGTTCAAGCAATCCGGCGTGGATCTCGCGCAGCGCGATCGACAGCGGCTTCTCCCTCGGTCCCGGCTCCACCAGCGGCCCGACGTACTCCAGCAAGCCCTCGCCGAGCTGCGCGTAGTAGTCGTTGATCTGGCGTGCTCGTTTCGCCCCGAAGATGACCAGGGCGTATTTCGAGCTGACCCGGCCCAGGAGGTCGTCGATCGGCGGGTTGGTGATGCCCTCAGGGGCGGATGCCGACGACACGTTCAATGAGTCCAATTCGGTGGGAATGCTCACTCAGGATCTCCAGATGTGCTGGGGTGTCTTATCAAGGTTATCAACTCCGCCGCGGCACGCCGCACGTCGTCGTTGACCACCGTCGCGTCGAATTCTCCGGCGGCTTTCAGCTCCTCCTGCGCTAGGAGCAACCGGCGTTCCCGCGCCGCTGGATCTTCGGTGCCGCGGGCGGACAACCGCACGTCCAGGGCCTCCCAGGACGGCGGTACCAACATCACCAGCAGCGCGCCGGGCATCGCGGCCCGGATTTGCCGGGCGCCCTGCAGCTCGATCTCCAGCACGGTGGGTCGCCCAGCGGCCAGCGCATCGCGTACCGGTGTGCCCGGGGTGCCGTACAAGTTACCGGCGTACTCGGCGTACTCGAGGAACTCGCCACGTTCGATCATGTCAGCGAAGGCGGCCCGATCCACGAAGTGGTAGTGCTCACCCGGCCGCTCACCGCTGCGAGGCGTTCTCGTGGTGACCGAGACGCTGAGAAACAGCTGTGGGCAGCGGCGCAGCATCTCGGCGACCACACTGGACTTGCCGACCCCGGAGGGGCCCGAAATGACGGTGAGCCGAGGCCCAGCTGCGTCGATGGGCTCCGGCTCACACACCACCACAGCGTGCGTTGATCGCTCTG
>DASTBN010000128.1:0-5315 GCA_035712045.1 Pseudonocardiaceae bacterium | reverse complement strand
CCCTGCTCCCCGCTGCCGCGGGTATCATCGTCTTGGCCGTGTGGTGCGTCATTGGTGCGCGACGGGGAGGGCGCGCTGACGCCCTGGCAGTGTTATGGGGACTCGGCGTGGTCTTTCATCTCGCGATTTACCTGATGCTGCGGCCACCCCCCTACCATTGGTATTACGGACCGGTGATCGCCGCGCTGACCATGCTCGGCGTGTTCGGTGTGGACGCGCTGCCCTTCCCCATCACTCCGCCCCGGTGCTCGCCACGCTGGGCGGGATCCGCCGCTGCGGCCTTGCTGATCGCGGGAAGCGCGCTGTTCCTGTTCTCCCGGCCATGGCAGATCATGCCGATTTCCAGTAACTGGGCTTCGGCCTCGGAATACTCCGCGCTGGCCGCGAGACTCCCAAGGGGTGCCACCGTGCAGACATTCGGCGAAGTCGGCACGGTCGCGTTTTTCGCTCACGGCACGGTTGTCGATCGATTTTCCGACCGTGCGCAGGTCGTCAAGCTCATTCGCGCGAAGCGCGCCGAAGCCGGCCCGCTGACCCGCGCCCTGATCGATATCAACTATTACCAATTCACAGCCAACCCACCCATTCACCCCGTTTACCGGTTCGCCTTCACCGAGGACCCCAGCGGTGTGACCGTCACCTCAGCGTGGCGGCCTTACGGGGGCCAGATGGTGGTCCAGTTCGCCCCGCACCAGCCATGATCAGCGTCAGCGGGGGAAGACCCGCTGCCTCATTCCTGGCTAAGCAGGCGGGCGCCACCCGGTCCCGGGCCGGGTCAGCCATCCTGCCCGAGAGCCCGTTCCCAGGATTCGGGGGAGGTGAGGACCGGAATCGCGGCCCGGTAGCGCTGCGCGGTGAGCGCCCAGTCGGCGATCAGCTGCCGGTACAGCAGGACGGTCCGGGCGAACAGCACCCGGAACTGCTGCGGGTCGCGCTTACGGAAGGCAACACCGCTGCCGTCGGCATTGGACACGGTGGCCGAGTCAACCATGCCAAGCAGGAACCACCGGGCGTTGCTGGCCGGGACGTTGATCTGCGGGCGCTCCCGGGTCTCCGGGCGGGGCGCGCGCAGATGCCGGGAGACCGTGCACAGCGCGCGCCTGGCGATGGCGGCTGGGCGCACCGGCGGTTCGAGGAGCGCTTCGACGCGGACCGGGTCGAACAGCGGCATCGGCAGCTGCTGGGCAGAGGAGAAGATCCGGGCGTCGTCGTAGCATTCCCGCAACGCCCGGACCGCGGGCAGCGCCTCGCGCAGCGAGGCGAACAGCCGGTCCGGCCCGGCGAGGAAATCCTCGATGGACTTGTGGTGCAGCGCCACGGTCGAGTACTCCATCGCCATCAGGTGCTTGAACGTATTGCGGAAACCGTCTCGCACGATCGCGCGGCGGACGTCGTAGGGACTGTGCAGCGCGAGTGTGATCAGCCGGTTCCGCAGGTGGAAATACGCGGTCCAGTCGGTGGCGTCGTCCTTGTCGGTCCAGGGCATGTGCCAGATGGCCGCCCCGGGCAGCGTGACGGTCGGGAAACCGCGCTCGCCGGCCCGCAAGGAGTACTCCGCGTCGTCCCACTTGATGAACAGCGGCAGCGGCAGGCCGGTGCGCTCGATCACCTCACGCGGGAACAGGCACATCCACCAGCCGTTGTAAGTGGAATGAATGCGGGTGTGCAGCATCCGTTGCTGGCGCAGGCTCAGCCGGGCGAAGTCGTGCTGGTACACCGAGCCGGGCGCGGGACGCCAGAAACTGGTCCGCAGATCCACGATCTCACCCATGGCATGCAGCTGGCTGCGGACCTGCAGGTTCAGCATCTGCGCGCCGACGATCACGGGTGAGGACGTGGCGCTGGCGAAGGCTTGCGCGCGCAGCACGCTGTCCGGCTCCAGGCGCACGTCATCGTCCATCAGCAGCACATGCTCCACACCGGGGCTGCGCAGCGCCTCCAGCATCCCCCGGGTGAAGCCGCCCGAGCCACCGAGGTTCTCCTGATCGATCACCACCAGCCGGTCCCCGAGCGCGGCGGCGATCGCGGCGAACCGCTGATGATCACACACCTTGACGCTGCCCTGATCCACAACGAAGATCTTCGTGACGACGCCGAGCACCACCGGGTCCTCAGCCAGGACGGCCAGGGCGGTCACGCAGTCCGCTGGGCGGTTGAAGGTGGTGATCGCGATCGCCAGCGGGCGCGGCGGCAGCGGCTCATCGATGATCCACGCGGCATCGGACACGGTCAGCGACTCGTGCTCGGTCGCGATGTCGAACCAGACCCAGCCACCGTCCTCGAACGGGGCGAGGGACTCCCGGAACTCCAGGATGATCGCCTCTCCCCGGGTGTCGAGCTGCTTGCCCTCCAGGTGCACCACGTCGCCGTTGGACTTGGAACGGTAGAGATCAACGCGTCCCGCGCCGCGCACGGTCAGCCGCAGTGCGACCTCCTCCACCCGGGTCCAGCGCTTCCAGTAGCTGGCAGGGAACGCGTTGAAGTAGGTGGCGAAGGAAAGCTGGCCGGCGGGCGGCAGCGTCACCGCTGAGCGTGAGGTGACTTCGGCGGTGTGCCGGTGCAGCGTCTCGGGTTCATCGAGGTAGAGGGGCCGTACCTCCGGCGGGTCATCGGCGCGGGGCAGGACGACGCGGTGCAGCACACGGGCCGGGGTGATCACGTCGGCGCTGGTGCCGATTTGCAACGAGCTGACGTCGGAGAGCTTGCTGTCCGCGGCGTTGTTGCGCGCCGCTTCGCGGCGGGCCGCCCGCTCGATCGCGGTCGGAGCCTGCGGGACCGTGGAGCGCCCACTCATTCGGCGGATCGCAGGCTCGGCCGCTTGTGCGGTCGCCACGTGATCTCCTCCCTCCGCATCACCCGTCTGGCGCATCGTCACAGTCCGAGTGGAGCACGTTACAGGAAGGTTCTGGTGTTTTCCGGTTACCAGTCACCGCCGCCTCCAGACGTGTCGCCACCCCCTCCGTCGCCGAAGTCGGCGTCCTGGCCAACCACCCAGTCACCTTGACCGGCGGAGTCGTACTGGGCGCGCTCGTGCGTCATTTCGTCCTGGCGGAACTGCTGCTCCTCACCTTGCATTTTGCCCAGCTCGTAGCCGAGCAGCCCGCCACCGACCGCGCCGAGCGCCCCCGCAGCGCCTGCACCCATCCCCGACCGGGCCGGCGGTCCATAGCCGCCCGGGTAGTCACCTGGATAGCCACCGCCGGGGTAAGGGCCCATCGGGGGCTGCTGCCCACCGAACATTGGCTGCGGGGGACCAGACCGGCGGCGTTTGCGCCACAGCATCACCACCGCGATGACCACGCCGATGAGCAGGAGAATCAGCAGAAAGCCGCCGATTCCCCACGAGCCCTGCGCGGCCCGCCGCTCCGAGGCCTGGCGGCTGGCGGTGGCGAGGGAACCGCGCAGGCTACGCAGCGCGGCGGTCACCGCAGCGGTGTAGTCGTGGCTGCTCTGCATGGTGCTGACGAACGCGCTGTTGGCGCTGCGCTCGGCGGCGAGGGCGGCGTTCTGCGGCACCCGGGCGGCAGCGCCGATCTGAATCGTTTCATGATGCGACTCGGTGTTGATGCCCATCACGATGGGGAATGTCGAGTTGACCTTGCTCCGCACATCGTTGTCGAACGCCGACTTACTCGCCGCGTCCTGAGTCGTGGCCCAGATATAGACACCGACCGGGAACGTCGCGGCCTCGTTCTGCACCACTGTGGAGTTCAGCACATGGGCGTCGTCCTGGATCTGTACCGTGCCCGCCCACGCCGGCACGGCCCCAGCCAGGAGCGCGGCACCCGCCACGACCGGCACGACCCAGCGGAACATCCGATAACACACACTCACGTCGGGCCCTTCTCTCACGGGGAGCTGACCGGGGACCGGCCGCTCGCCACACTACCGATGATGCCCGCTGCTTCACCTAGTTCAGCGACCCGCCCCGCTTCCAAAGTTACAATAAGATCACAACTAACCGGTGACTAGGCTGCGGCACGCGGTGCCACGAGGATACGGATCGTACTCTACGGACTTTTCGGCGATATGGGATCATTCGTCATAAGTAGTTCCCGTTGCGGAAGGCGATGATTCGCAGTATGTCACATTTTTTCACCGGGTCCCCGAGATAACGGGTCGGTAAAATAAGTATCCCCGGTTGCCACGAAGAAGGCGTCGTAGTACGACTGAATAAGTGACGGTTGCCGTCACAGGGTGGGAAACCGCGTCAGGGCTGGCGTTTTCCTCGCGCGGCAGGACGCCGTCGGTGTCACCCCAGGAAAAAGAATTTCCTGGAGTTTTAGCTCAAAGGAGGGGCAATGAAGGTTAGTGAGATCTTCTCGCTCTGGGGAGGTCACGGCCATGGTGGCTACGGTGGCTGGCATGGTGGCCACGGCCACAGTGGCTGGCATAGCGGTTACGGCCATGGCCACGGTGGCTGGCACGGCGGTTACGGCCATGGCCACGGTGGCTGGCACGGCGGTTATGGCCACAGTGGGCTGAGAATCGGTGTTCGCCTCTAGAAACTAACTTCGCTGGCGGTGGCCCTCATCTACCTCTTCCGGATGAGGGCCATCCGCCCGTTATCGTTGCGCGAAAACGCCAACAAACCCGACGCGAGGAGAGCGAGAGCTTCCGCGATCGCGCTGAGGAGTTTTTCCGGGAACCAGACCGGCTCGGACATGTCCGGAAATGGGCCGAACGATCCGACCTGGATGTACCGGTAGATCAGCACGGCGGCTAGCCCGCTGCCAGCCACCAGCGCGGCGAACGCCGCCACGGCGCGGCCGCGGATGATGAGCACCAGAATTCCCGCGAGGACCGCCGCGATGGCCTCCGCACGAAAGAGCATGCCCTGGCTGATCACGGCGGTGTTCGCGTCGTAAAGCCCGGCGAGATCGAAGTGCGCGTAGGCGTCATAGGCCAATCCGGCCGCAGCGATCACCCGGGTCGCGATACCAGCCGCGCTCACCCCTGATGCGGTGACCAACCAAAGACCTCACTTCAACAATCAACGTGGTGCCCGGGGTGGGGACGGCGCCGCCGTCCCCACCCGCGCTATCACTGGCGCCGCCGCAGCCCAGCCCCGGTTCCGCTGTGGCGATCAGCATGGCCGCAGCGATCGCCGTCCGGCGCCGCCGGGTCGCGGTGTGCGCGGGTCATCTATCACTTCACCGTCAGGGTATCGGGTTTGAGCGCGTTGGTGATCCCGATGAACGAGTCCGGGACTGGGTACTGGCCCAGGATGAAGTTCAGGATCGCGGCGTGCATGGTCTCTACCGGCTGGATGGTGGCGGCGGTCATGATCCCGCCGTGGTCGGTCACGTTCGCGG
>DASTBN010000127.1:0-4296 GCA_035712045.1 Pseudonocardiaceae bacterium | reverse complement strand
AGCCAGCGAAGCCGTCAAACTCCTAGTAGTGGTAGCGCGCGGACAGGACGATCACGTCGTCACCCTCAACGAGGTCAGCGTGGTCCATTCTTCCCAAGCGGCGATCATGAAAGATCAGTGCTCCTCTGGGCTGTAGCGCCTTGCCGAGTTATACAGCGCCGCGGGGAAATTCGATCCTGAGCCCGTCTCGGGGCAGAACCATCAACGTGCCACCGTGCGGCCGCTTCCAGGTCCGACCGATGAGGAAGAAGTAACTGCCGTCAACGAAAACTAATCGTAAACCCTCGTAACGGTAGTGGTATGCGGTGTGCTCCCCGCCGGGCAGTTCCTGCTTGGTCGCGGCCGCTGGATCGAGCTGCAGGTCCTGCCCGCTGTAGAGCAGCACCGGCTGGGTGTACTGATTCGGCTGTTCGATGATCCGCTTAGCCAAGCCCCGGCCTACCACCTTGGCGAAACCGTCCATCCCGTAGAACAGCAACATCGATACCAGGAGACCAACCACAGCGTTGATCGCCCACCGGTGACCGGCACTGTCTTCGCTGCCGGCCTTTCGGTTGATCAGGCGGCGCAGCGAAGCTCCATAGGCCGCAGCGAGCACCGCCAACGCCGCTAGGAACGGCCAAGCCACAGACACATAGGGGCGCGCGACCGAAGAGGCCCTCCCCACAAGCACGGCACCCACAACCAGCGCAGCTCCGCTCACTGGTAGCGCCCAGGATACGCGGGATATAGCTCGCCCGTGGGTGCCGTTGCCCGCCCACCGGCGTACTGTCCTATCCACCCCTAGCCACAGCAGAAGCCCTACGACGGCAATCAAGAATGGGAAGAACACAGCATCCACGCTGCGCAGCAGGTAATCGAGTATCGAGCCTTCCATCAGGCCAACATCGAATCGTAGTGCCCTCGCATACTCGGCGCGCCGCGCCCAGGCGAAATACACGAGCAAAGCCGTGATCAGGCTCACCGGCGGCAGGACGGTCACCGCCACGTCCAGCCACTGCGGCCGCTCGTCTCCCCGGCTGTCCTTCACGCGCTCATCACGGTGGCGTCGGCGAGGGTAGCCCGCTAGAGGAGGTCGGGTCGCTAGAGGTCTGAACCTCTCCACTCGGGGGAGCTGATGTTCGAGGCGTCGTGGTGCCGCGAGAGTCACAGTTGGTTCTGAGCGTGGAGTTGACGATTCGGATCGTGCCGTGTGGTGCCCGTTGGTGGGCCGTGACCAGGTCTTTCAGCAGGCGAAACGCCGACTTGTCGAGGCAATCCGTCGGCGTGGTCGTCTGCTGCAACGCAGCCTTGGCCACCGACCATGACTGGCTGTCGTTGTATACGGCGGCCCGGCAGGCGGCACCGAGCCCCAGGTAGAGCTGGGGCTGATGACGGTCCTGCCCGAGAGTCGCGATAACGCCGCAGTCTCGTCTGTCGAACGCCTCGTGCCAAGCATCGTCTTTGCCGTAGTCGACGGGTACTCCGATACCGGGCCCGGGTGGTACCCAGGCGACCTCCGGCGGACCCAAGTCTTGCGGATCAGGATTCGGCGTGGGAGCCTTCGGCCCTTCTGAGCCCGGCACGTCTGAGTTCGGAGTTGTGGTCACTTCGCCACCTCCGGACCCTATGTCGCCCGGGGTGCCTGTCGTGGTACTTCCACACCCGACAACCGCCAGCGTGACCAGCAGCCCTGTACAGGTGAGCTGCCCGAACAGAGACTTCGGCATCACTCTCCTGGACCGCACCGCTAGTGCCCACCGCCCTTGTCGTCAGACAGATGAGGTTACTGCCCAAAAGTCGCATACGGCACAGGAATTACGGGCAAGCAGCGCAGGATGGTCCCAGACGAGAGTGCGGCTTGTCCAGCAACGCCAGGTTCTCACCGCCGCGGCGATCGGTGAAGCAGGACTAGAAGTGGCGAGCGGGCGTAGACTCGGCGAGGCGGCGATCACTGTCGGTGTTCGGACTCGGCATTCCCCCGTGTGACCGATGGCGGACCAGCCACCACCAAGCAACAAGGTGTTCACCTGCGCAGGGCACCGGCGCCGGGTACGGCGAAGGCGGTCGCTCCTGGAGGTGAGACCGTGACCGCGGTAGCGGCGTAGGCGATGCCTGGCTAATCGGGTCGGTGGACCTGTTCGGCGTTGAAGTGTTCGGCAACGCGACAATGCCGGGCACGGCTGCGGGATGTCGTATACCGCAACGGGAGCCAGGAGCACAGCGCCCAGCGCGCCCCTTGACCAGCCCGCACCCGCCGTGCGCTTCGGGGCTGACGCCGCCGGCTTCCCGGCCCGCCGCTAGCGGCACAGGCGACACGTCATGGCTTCTGTCCCGGCTGCCGGCCCGGCGGGTGTGTCCCGTGGTGGATATCCTCCCCCTGGCCGGGACCGTGCGCTCGCGCGGATCGTCGCGTTCGTGCCCGCGGGCAGCTGGCGTTGCACGGCCGTCACGGCGGCGTGGCGTGCCGGTCCTGCTCGTGCACCGCTCCACACCTGCGGCGGCGCACCTCAGCGAGGCGGACCACCCGGGGATCACCATGACCGTGGCGGGCAAGGACCTGTCCGCCACGGTGGCGGTCCGTGGGCGATCCGGGCCGGTAGCCTCCGCAGAGCGTGCCGTCGCGGTTCGCCAGCGCGAGGAGATTCCGTTCGCGGCGGCGATCAGTCAGGGACGCGTGGTGGCCGGTCCCGCCGCGACCACCGGCCAGTGCGTTACTTATGTCGTGGACCGGGGGCCTGATCGATGCTCGGCCGCTCGCACATGATCTCCGGTGCAGCCGCTGGTCTCGGTCTCGGTGCCGCCACCCACGCCCCGCCCGTGACGTGCGCCATCCTCGCCGGGGTCACCATGCTCGGAGCCCTCGTGCCCGACATCGACTGCCCCAGTTCCACGGTGAGCCGTTTCGTTCCCGTGCTGGGCCGCGTGGTCTCGTGGATCGTGCGCCGCGCCTCAGCGGCGCTGTACTCGGTCACGAAAGGCCCCCGCGATGAGAACTGGGAAGGCACCCACCGGCACCTCACGCACACTCTCCTGTTCGCCGCCGGGCTCGGTTTCCTGGTCACCCTGCTCGCCACACCGTGGACTGGGACACGGCCCGCAACCCTGATCGGCGTGGGAATCGGCCTCGGATGCCTCACCCACGATGTGGGGGACACGTTGACGCTGCGGGGCTGCCCGATCCTGTTTCCGCTGCCGATCGCGGGAGAATACTGGTACGAACTGCGCCCGCCCCGGCCGTTGCGGTTCCGCACGGGCGGCTGGGTTGAGCACCTGCTGGTGTTCCCCGCACTGTACGTGACCACCGCGCTACTGATCCCCGGAGTATGGCCGATCGTGTGGCCACTGGTGTCAGAGACCGCGAGAAGCCTGCGACGATGAACATCGCACGATAGAAATCACCCGCTCTCACCGTTGCCGAGGAGGATGAAAACCCGCTCCGGGCGGCCACGCCGAAGCCGCGCCGTGACCTTGTGGGGGTGAAGGTCAGGGACGCCGACGGCCGCACCGCTCCAAGGCCTGATAAATCCCAGAGAACGTCATGGGATCGTGGTGTCGGATCGGTGGATGTCAGCGTAGATGACACCGGTGCGACGATCGCCTGTTGTGCGGATCCCGGCCGCCGACGCGGGGACTCGGACCCCGAACCTACCGCTTACAAGACACCTTCTCCGCGTTGACCATGGCCGCTACCAGCGACTTCACCGTCTACAGAGATCGTTCAAGTGGCTTGAGTGGCACGATTGGACGTGAGTTCGTGTCACAACCCGTGTCACGCTGGAGAGCAAGCGGGCGTGTCACCTTTCTGGAAGAACCTGCCGACTCAGTGCCTCAACGACGCGCCCGGCGGCATCTACCACCGACGCTGCCGTCTCAGGACCGGGATCCCCGATGTCGGCCGGGTAACGACCAGCGATGTTCCACGGCACCAGGACATCGATATCCTCCGATGAAACGCTCACCGCGTCGTCCGAGATCAGCGACGACCGCGGCTCAACCAAAATCATGGATCTTCCGGTGTCGACGGCACGTGAAAACTGACCCCGGCGTGGCATCCGAATTTTGACCCCTTCTCCGGTGATCCTGGCTCGCACCGTCGAGCTGGGGAGGGATGGAAGGGGTGTTGTCCGTGGAGGATTGGGCTGAGATTCGCAGGTTGCACCGGTCGGAGGGGTTGCCGATCAAGGCGATCGCCCGGGTGCTGGGTATCTCCCGGAACACGGTTCGGGCGGCGCTGGCCTCGGATGCGCCGCCGAGGTATGAGCGGCCGGCGAAGGGGTCGATCGTGGATGTGGAGGAGCCGCGGATCCGGGAGTT
>DASTBN010000126.1:0-4540 GCA_035712045.1 Pseudonocardiaceae bacterium | reverse complement strand
TTCTCCGCACAGGGCCGGCACCGGTCTTCCCGGGTCGAGCCGCAGGGCACCGGCACGACCTCGATGCGGCCGGTAGTGGTATCGATGCGGCGCATCGCGAGCGGCCGGGTACAGACGCCGTGCCGCTCGGCCAGGGCCTGGAGGACCTCAGCGCTCATCGGGAGCGTGGCTCGCTGCGCCCGGGTCATCCGCGCCACATCGAGACTGGCGGGATCAGCGGTCGCCATCAGGCGTTCACCTTCTCTTCGGCGGTGGCGTGCCGCGGCGCGGCGAGCGGCATGGGGGTGGTGGCGGCATCAGGTGTCGGCTCAGCGCCCCAACCGCGGGGAACGGCCCGCGGGTTGCCGCGGACCAGGACCGGGCCAGCACCAGCCAGCGGCCCACTCACCGGCAGGCGCACCGCGGCATCCCGGGGGACTCTCACGGGGTGTGAGGCTGCCTTCGGGTGACCGGATCGGAGGCGGCCCTGTGGCGCGGGTGTCGTGGAGATTGGATAGGGGCTTGCGCCCCAGGGGTTTGTTGTGCGTATTCTCATCGGTGTTCGCTCCTGACTGGGTGGATGGGTGCGGAAGCGGATAAAGGGTTGGTAGCCAGGAATCCGCTTCCGCGCTGGTCCTCGTTCTCAGGGAAATGGGCATAAGCGTCCCCGCCACGTGACCCATGCCCGTGGTTCCTGGGGACTACGTTATTCGGTCTGAGGTCGTTCGCCTGCCTTTCCTGGCATCACCCCCCGGGCGTGGTCTCGCCGGATAGCGACACACTCTCACCGAGTGCGCCATTCGCCAAAACCGCACGCGCATATGCCCCGCTAGCACTGGCCACGCATATGCGCCCCCCGCATCAGGGAAGCTCACCGGCGCGTACAGCAAAGCTCCGCATACGCCGCGCGCATACGGCTATCTATTCTCCGGGGAGCTCCGATGAGCGCTCACCACCCACCTGAGTCCCGGTTGACGTTCCTGAGATGCGCCGCATGCGAGGCCATGACATCCAGGCTCTCGCGTCGATCTCCTGCTGGGGTAATCTCCAAGTCATCACTGGTGTCCTCCTGATGGCCGGTGGGGGTGGTCATTCGCCTCTCTAGGAAACGACGATGCGATTGCGTTCAGGGGGTCCGCGAGCTAGTCCCGGGCTAGTCCGTTACTAGTCCCCGGCCCATCTCCGCAGCTGCGGTGTCCCCGGTGGATCGTCCTTACCAGGGCACGAGGCACTGTGGCGCGGCGTCCTGGTTCCCGGCGAAATCCCCGAAATCCCACAAGCCGCTGTCAGCTCTGGGTTGCAGGTCACCACACTCGTCCCTGTTGATGACTCACAGCAGGTGCGGCGCGGCGTCGCAGTGCCCGGACCCGCCTATGAACTCCACATCCCTCCACGGGGAACCTCGTGCCGGTACCGGCGGGCTGGCTGTGTCCCGAAACCTTGGTCGTGGGACGGGAGAACTGGGGCGGTAACACGGTGCGGTACCTGGCCGGGGTCTCAGGTGGGCCAGGTGTCAAGGACGGTGTTCATCACGGTCAGCGCGGTCCCGGTGACCGACTCGGCGAGCAGGGGTTCACCCGGGACGGGCGGGCCTGTGCTGGCGCGAGCGGCGTTGGCGTGCCCCGAGGCACCGAGGAACACCACATCCCGCCACCGTGGGCTGACCCGCTCTCCCCGCAACGAGCCCCGCTCACCGGCCGGGCTGAAGCTGAACCCGTGCTGGGTGGCGAGATCGATCAGCCGCTCGAGGGCAGCGGCGTGCGGGTCAGCCACGGTATCCCGTGACCGCGCGGCCAGCCAGCGCCGCCAGCCGGGCCCGCAGGTCCGCGTCGGTGAGTGCGGGCGCAGTGTCGGCGAGGGTGAGCAGGGCCCGCAGCGCGAACCGCGCCCCCGCCAGCTCCACCGTCGCGACCAGGTGATCCAGATAGGAACGCGGGTTCACCACCGTGAGCGCCCAGTCCGTGCCACACGCCCCGCATTTCCAGGCCCGCGCGTTTGGCGCCGTATCAGGGATCACCTTCACCTCGCCGGTGGTGCCACAGCCCGGGCAGGGCTCAACACCGGCCGGGATCTCCATCCGGGGCCCGCTCACCACGCCGCCCGCTCACGGCACAGCTCGCAGGGGCCCCGGCCCGGTTCCACCATGCTCGCCGCCGGGAATCGGGCACCACAAAAACCCTGGTAGTCCCCGCTCCGGCGACCCGCTAGCAGCTCATCCGGGCTCACCCGGTGCGCCAGTTTGGTCACCGCGTCCACCAGCTCAATGCCCGGTAGCCGCCGCTCAGGTATCCGGGCGCGCACCCGCCGCCGCTTGCTGTGCTTGCCTGCCATCAGTCCCGCCAACGTCGAGAGCCCTGGATGCCGCCCCGGCCCGCTTCGAGGTACGGACCGGGACGACGACGCCGCCGTTGCGCAGGACGGGAGTTACTCGCCCCCGGCGACGTAGAGCGGTCACGCTCCTGAGCAAGCATGCTCCCGTGCATACAAATACGCAATATTGCGCGTTATATTGCTCAACAAGGGTGAGACCCTTGCCTCGTACCGCTGCTGGCAGGCTTGCGCGGTGCCACGACCGAAGTCCACTAGTCCTGCCAGGCTGAAGCGGCTGGGTGCCGCGTTGCGTGCCTTGCGCGTGGCTTCCGACCTGACCGCTGAACAGGTCGCTAAAGACCTCGGGTGGTCAGGCTCGAAGGTGAGCCGCATCGAGACCGGCGGCCAGCTCGCGTCACCCGATGACGTCCGCAAGCTAGCCGGCCTGTACGGGGTCAGCGAAGACGAGATCGAGAAGTACGTCACGATCGCCCGCCAGGCCAGACAGCGGGACTGGTGGCACAAGTACGACGATGTGCTGCCCGAATGGTTCGAGGGCTACCTCGGTCTCGAAGCCGAAGCATCCAAGATCAGCACCTACGAATCTGATCTCGTGCCAGGACTGCTCCAGACTGAGCAATACGCGTCAGGGGTACTCAGCGCCTACCCGTTGCGTACCACACCCGAAGAGATGGAACGCGCGGTCGATCTGCGCCGCGACCGTCAGGCACGACTGACCGACAGCAACCCGCTGACCCTGGACGCGGTGATCAGCGAGACCGTGTTACGTCGGTCCATCGGCAGCGCGACAGTCATGCGTGAACAGCTGGAACACCTGATCACAATGACGGAACGAGCCAACATCACCCTTCGCCTGCTGCCTTTCACGGCCGGTCAGCACCCGGGGCTGGACGGTGCGTTCAGCGTGCTGGAGTTCCCCGACCCGGACGACGGACGCATCGTGACCGTAGAGACCATGACGTCTACCCTTTACATCGAGAAACCCAGGGACATCGGGATCTACCGGCTAGCGTTCGATCAGATACGGTCCGCAGCGCTCGGACCGGAGGAGACGACCGAGGTCATCACAGCGACAGCGAGGGAGCTGGGACGATGACTACGCAGTGCGTCGGATACGACGAGCTTGCCCGTGTTTGCTGGATCAAGAGCAGCTACAGCGGTACCGGTGGAGGCAACTGCGTCCAGGTTGCCCACCTAGCAAGCGGTCACCGCGCCGTACGTGATTCCAAGAACCCGGCCGGGCCGGTGCTGATCTTGCCCCTAGCTGGGTGGGCCACCTTCACCGCTGGTGTCCGCTCCGGCGACCTCGACTGACTGATCAACTCCTAACACCCCCGATAGCCCAACCCGGCCGCCGGGGGTGTCGTCGTTCCGCAGACCTTTACTTGATCTTCCTCGAACTTATGTGCTTAGGAGACACTGCCATCCCACATCGTGAACACGTAACCGAGCACCCAGCGGTGCCGTGACCCGGTAAATCTCCCGGCCTCGTGGTACAAGCCGCACCGCCGTCGCGACGGCCATGCCAAGACCTCCGTCCCCGCAGCCCTGGACGTGCCCCTCATCGGAGACGGCGATGACCAACTACCCACATACATAACGCTGAGACTGAGACCGCTCACAGCGCACACACGGCTGACCGACCAGCACACTCGCCGCCAAGAGACGAATTGCCGAACTCCGCACCCCACCCCGCGAGGCCGGATATCCACAACCACACCGCACCAGCCGACGAACCACTACACCGGACCGGTGACCAGCCCTCCAGCGCCAGAGTAACTCCCACGATCACAATGTGTCACAGCGCGTTACAGCGCGTGTGTTGCCGAATTAACCTCTATTGGATCAAGGCGACGCGCACGCGCGCCGCAGGCCGGGCCCGCCTCCCGCTCCGCTACCGGCGGCCCGGCCCCTTGCTGCGCAAGGCCGGTCCGTCACAGTTCTAGAGAGTCCGGGCCGTCCGTTGCCGTGCTCACTCACCCGGCCGACTACCCATGGTTAGGTCCATCGGTCTCTGCGATCTCCGGCATCCAGTGTGCGGTTTAGTGCAATCCCCTGCTCTCCTATTGGACTCAATATGTTCATCTTTGGGAGGGAGCGTACGCGCAGAATCATACATAAAGGAGGCGTTAAGGGCTCCGGAAGTCGGCTTAAGAGGCTACTTCAGCTGTGTCGTTCGCTGACACTCGGATCCTCTTCTGTGGGACAACGTACGCGATTTGACTTAGTT
>DASTBN010000125.1:0-4117 GCA_035712045.1 Pseudonocardiaceae bacterium | reverse complement strand
GCTCCCGAGTCTTCCCTCACAGACCTTCCGGAGGAAACATATGATCATCATCGCTGGCTGGCTCCAGGTCGACCGGGCGGACCGTGAGCGCTACGTGGCTGGCTGCGTCACGGTGATGCGGCAGGCACGGACATCGCCCGGGTGCCTCGATTTCGCCATCACCGCCGATCCGGTCGAACCGGACCGGATCAACGTGTACGAGCGCTGGGAATCCGACGCGGATCTGCAACGGTTCCGCGGCGAGGGCCCGGACGCCGATCAGGCCGCGCAGATCCGTGACGCCTCGGTACGGAAATATCGCATTTCCGCCATCGAGGACCCCTGACCCGCGAGCGCTCTGGAGTTCCCTTAGAGCGGGCGGGGGTACGTCCAGCCATCATGGGTTCGTGCTCGAACTCGTCGAATGTCGCCAGCTTGCCGTCCCGGAACGTGAACCAGTGCGCTAACGGGCCCTCGATGAGCTTGCCGTTGCCCCTGACGGTGGCGGCATAGTCGATCCACGCGACCACGCTGTCGCCATCGGCGAGGATTGTTCGCACGTCGAATTTGCTGATATCGACGGCCTCACTCACTAGCCCGAAAAATTTCTGAACCTCGGCCTTGCCGTGAAACACACCGCTTATCGGATTCGCCGTGACGCTGTGGTTTGTCCAGACGATATCGTCAGCCAGCGCGTCGATGACCGCGCCAATGTCTCCCCGCCCGAACGCCGCGTAGGCGTCCACGGCGCTCTGCTGGTTCTCCGCAGCACCGATCAAGATCTCTCCTGTGCTTCCGCTGGGATTCTCACGACCAACATAGGCTCGCCCGCCCGGGGATAGAAGGAGCGTTCTGGTGACGCGTGTGATCACCAGCTCCGGCCGGCGCTGGTGATCACGTCGACCAGTCCGTAACCCGCGCGGAAGCACCGCATCGATCTTCGTACCGCGAGTAGCACCGCCTGCTACCCTGAGAACATGGGCGTTACCAAGGTCTCGGTGTCGCTGGAGGACGAGACGCTCGCCGCAGCACGAGTCGCCGCAGAGGAAGCCGGGCTGAGCCTGTCAGCGTGGCTATCCCGAGCCGCGCGGCACGCTGCCGCACTGGCCGCTGGACGAGCCGCCATCCGCGAGTACGAAGCCGAGGCCGGCGCCTTCACCCAGGAGGAGATCGACCACGCCGACAAGATCCTCGACGAGCTGGGTGTTCGGCCCGCAGCGTGGTGAGCATCGTCTACGACACTGGTGCGCTGCTCGCCGCTGAACGTGGCGACCGGGCCATGTGGGCGGTGCATAGCCGTGGGCTTGACCGTGCCAGGCAACCGGTCGTCCCAGCGGTTGTCCTGGGACAGGCCTGGCGGGGCGGACCACAACCCCAGCTCTCTCGCCTGCTGAAAGGCTGTGTCATCGAGTCGTTCGACGAGAATGCCGGTCGCGCGGCCGGTCGGCTGCTTCGGGACGCCGGCACATCCGATGTGGTCGATGCGCATGTCGTGCTCACCGCGCTGCGACACCGGGCCGCCGTGCTCACCGCAGACCCTGACGATCTCCAGCGACTCGCCGCCACCACGGGAATCCGACTTCGGCTGCTCCGGGTATAGCGCCATCGGATCTCACTCTCGCGAAGCCCTTACCTTACGTCAGCTCGTACACAGCGCGGTCCTTGCCAGGACCTTGACTACTCCATCGGAGCGGATCCACGAGCGCGTGCCGACTACTGGATCCCGCTCGGCGACCGGGACCGGCTGTTCCACCGGCTTGGCATCCGGGTGGGTGTCAGCCTCGACGGCGACGAGTCGGCTCACGACCGGCACCGTCGGCGCCGGAATGGCCAAGGCAGCTACGCTGAGGTCGTCCGGGCGCTGCGTGAGTTCTCGGCTGGCCCCTATCGGTCGCTGTTCAGCGGCCTGCTCTGCACCGTCGACCTGCGCAACGATCCGGTGCGGACCTACGAGAGCCTGCTGGAATTCCGCCCGCCCGCAGTCGATTTCCTGCTCCCGCAGGGAAACTGGCTGCGACCGCCGCCGATGCGCGACCCTGGTTCGCCCGCGGCCCCCTATGCGGAATGGCTGATCGCGGTGTTCGATCGGTGGTACGGCGCCACACCGCCCGAGACCGACGCCGACTGACGCGTTCGGATGTGTCGCCATGTCACTGCCAACCGATCCGCGGATGGCAGCGCTTATCCTGGCGCACGAGGTTCAGCATGCCAAACTCGCGGTGCTCGCCGAGCTTTTTCCTTTGGCACACAACACCCCTGGGCCGACGTTCTACGCTCCGTGGCGCCCGGATCCGCGTCCTCCGCTGGCGCTGCTCCACGGCATCTACGCGCATCTCGCGGTCACCGCGTTCTGGCGCACTCAACGGCATATCGAGCACAACGCCAGCGAGGCTCTGCATGGAGAGGTGGAATTCGCGCGGTGGCGAATGGGGACTCGCGAGGCGGCGCTGGCCCTGCTGGACAGCGGCCTGCTGACACTGGTCGGCACCCAGCTCGTCGCCCGCATTCTGGGAGTCCTGGAGGGATGGCAGTCGGACATCGTGTCCCCCGCTGCCAGGACAGCGGCCCGGGATCAGGCCGCGCGGCATCGTGATCGATGGGATCAGGCACACAGCCGGACACGACGGCCTGTTTAGGCCGGGCCCGCGGGCACATCAGGGGGCGATGGCCGCTTGGTAGAGGTCCCGTTTGGGGATTTTATGTTCTGCGGCGACAGCGGCGACAGCGTCCTTGAGGCGCTCCCCCGTCGCTACCCGCTCCCTCACCTCGCCGACCAGCTCGGTGACATCGGGCGGCTCGGCGAGCGTTGCGCCCGCCAGCACCACGGTGATCTCACCACGCACCCCCGCGGTGGCCCACTCGGCCAGCGCGCCCAGTCCGTCGCGGCGGATTTCCTCGTAGGGCTTGGTGAGCTCCCGGCACACCGCAGCGGGCCGGTCGGCACCAAGGATCTCCGCGGCCTCGGCCAGGGTCGCGGCCAGCCGGTGCGGGGACTCGAAGAACACGCAGGTGCGCGCCTCGTGAGCCAGGCCGGCCAGCCAGCGCCGGCGGGGGCCGTCCCGGCGTGGCGGGAACCCTTCGAAGCAGAACCGGTCACTGGGCAGCCCGGACACGGCCAGCGCGGTGGTCACCGCAGAGGGGCCGGGCAGGCAGCTCACCCGCACGCCCGCCGCCACGCAGGCACTCACCAGCCGGAACCCGGGATCGGACACCGCCGGCATCCCGGCATCGGTCACCACCAGCACCGTCGCGCCCTCGCGCAACGACGTGAGCAAGGCGGGAACGCGGTCCGCTTCCACCGCGTCGTAGTGCGAGACGATCCGGCCGCGCACGCTCACGCCTAGCGCTGCGGCGAGCGCCCGCAACCGGCGGGTGTCCTCCGCCGCCACCACATCCGCGCTGCCCAGCGCCTCAGCCAGCCGGGGTGATGCGTCACGGGAATCGCCGAGCGGGGTGGCGGCCAGCACCAGCACCCCCGAGGCTGGTGACCCAGAATCGGGGCACGGCAGGCGGGAGTCTGACATGTCTGGCACGACACCGAGCCTACGATCAGGCCCATGACGGTGGTCCGGGAGGCGGATGCCGGGGCCCCGGTCCCCGATCCCGGGCCGGTGCCGCCTGAGCTGCCCGGGCCCGTCGCCCCGCTGCGGCGGCTGCTGCCCCACCCGCTGGCCGATCGGGCCCGCGGGTGGGTGGTGACGGTGAGCCTGACGGTGATCGCCGCTCTGGTGCGGATGTGGCATCTTGGCGTCCCCACCGATCGCGGCACCCCGGTATTCGATGAGAAGCACTACGCGCCGCAGGCCTGGCAGATGCTGCACAACGGCGGGGTGGAAGACAACCCCGGTTACGAGCTCATTGTGCACCCCCCGCTGGGTAAGCAGCTCATCGCGCTAGGCGAGGCGGCGCTGGGTTACAACGGGTGGGGATGGCGCGTCAGCGCGGCGTTGGCCGGGACGATCTGCGTACTGCTCATCGTGCGAATCGTGCGCCGGATGACCCGGTCAACCCTGCTGGGCGGGATCGCTGGGGTGCTGCTCATCACCGATGGCCTCAGCCAGGTGCAGTCCCGGATCGGGATGCTGGACATCTTCCTCGCGATGTTCGTCCTCGCGGCGTTCGGCGCTCTGCTCGTCGA
>DASTBN010000124.1:0-8851 GCA_035712045.1 Pseudonocardiaceae bacterium | reverse complement strand
TATTGGCCGGCGGTAATCTCAGTGCCAGCCCATTCGCTGGGGCGCAACGGCAACCCGACAGCATCGAAAACGGGCTGAGCAACCAGAAGGAGCTCGGTGCTTCGGGCATCTTGCCCAGGGATGAACGCCTGGCCAGTCCGTTGGGGGTGAGCGCGCCAGCGGGTCCGCTCGCCCTTCCGCCGCTCGCTCGGGAGGCTTATCAGCGCGCCGCGTTTGTTCTCCAGGTCAAGATGGAGCGCTGTCAGCTGGGCTGGTCCTTACTCGCTGGCCTCGGCAAGGTCGTCTCCAATCATGGTGACGGTCTGCTCGATCTGGATGGCACCACGGTGCGCCCGATCCTGGGTCCGCCGCTGGACGGCAGCCCCGGTCGCGCCAAGATCGTGGACACCGACAACGGGAAGATCGACGGCGACGGCTCCTGGGACCGCGCCGTCGGTCCCATGCAGTTCATACCTGTCGTGTGGTCAGGGGTGGGAGCCGACAACAACGGCGACGGCACGGCGAATCCGAACAACATTTTCGACGCGGCGCTCGCCGCCGGGCGTTACCTCTGCGACGGCAACGCCCAGCTCGGTTCCCAGGACGGGCAGGCGCAGGCTGTGTTCCGCTACCAGCACTCCCGGCTGTTTGTGGCGTCGGTGCTCGGCTGGGCCCAGGCCTACCTCGCGGCCGAACCGCCGCCGAAAGCCGCCGCCGCCGCATTCCCGTTACCGGCGGTGGCGCCTCCGGCGACATCGTCACCCGCGCCGGCAGGCCCCGTACCGACATCCGCCGGCCCATCACCAGCGCCGAGTTCACCACCGGCGCCCACGCCCGCGCCAGCACTCTCCACACCGCAGCCCGCCGCCCCATCACCAGTATCGAGTTCACCACCGGCACCAGTACCGACGTCGGCACCGGCACCAATCCCGACACCAGCGCCCAGGCCGACACCGACGTCAATCCCGACGCCGACACCCACGCCCACCCCGACACCCACGCCCACCCCGACGCTCACACCAACGCCGACGCCGACGCATCTCACTCGGCACAAGTAATGCCAGGTACCGGAGTGCGGCGCCTTGATGCGGGCAACACGTTCGTCCATGCGGCTGTGCGCACGGTGGCCATCGGCGCTCAGGTGCCCGAACCGCCCGAAGAGCCAGCGTGGCGGGAGCGCGCGGCCCAGCACGGGGTACTGTCGATCATCGCCGAGCACCTGCAGCCTCGCGTGGACGACGAGCTCCGCGCGGTGCGGCGCAGACGCACCGTGCACCACCTGCGGACGATGGCCGATCTGCGGTTTGTCCAGAAGTCGTTCGACGAGGCGGGTATAGGCTGGCTCGTCTTCAAGGGGCCGGTGTTATCGGAGATTATTTACCAGCGCCCGGGCGCCCGGGACTGCGGCGACCTGGACGTTCTGGTACATCCCCGGGATGTCGGCCCAGCGGTCGATCGGCTCCTGGACCAGGGTGTCGTGCCGCTGCGGGGTGACTGGAGAGGGGTGCGCGCCCAAGGTGACGGCGAGTGCGAGTTCCTGCTCCCTCATGGGACGCCCATAGACCTGCATTGGGATGTCATTAACGATGGCCGCGTCCGGCCGAGCTTCTCGGTCCCCACCGGGAAGCTCTTCGCGGCCAGCCGAGCCGTGCGGATCGACGATCAGGACGTGCGCACCTTCAGCCCGGTCGATACCGTGCTGCACGCCGCGCTGCACGGCTGCCGATCTGGCGGCGACCGGTTACGCTGGCTGCTCGACCTCCAGCAAAGCCTGCTCCGTTGCGACGCCGAGTCGGCGGAGATCCTTGAGCGGGCTAAGGTCTTCCGTGTCGAGCTGGTTCTCAGAACCATGCTCAACCGGCTCGCGCTATTCGTCTGCGATCGCGGCCTTCCCCGGCTGCCCGCGCCGACGGCCGGACAGCGGACATGGCTGGCCGCGGACACCTTCGCGATGACCCGCTACCCACCCGGATCCCGCTACCAGGGCCGATTCAGTGGTGCCATCATGACCGACTCGACCCGGGCCGGTGCGGCGCGCAGCTGGGCCACGCTGCTCGGCGTGGCACCCCGGACCCTGCGGGAGCGCCACACCCTGCGGCACGACAAAACAGCCCGGCCCAGCCATAATCCGTTGTAGTCAGCCGTCAGCCGCCGGGCACTGACTCGGACTCCGCAGGTCCCGTCTCAACCAGATGCCGTACGCATAAGATTAGCCGCGCGCATCCAGAACAACGTTCGTGAGCGCTGATGGATCCCACCACGGGTAGCTAGGGAAAAGTTGCCCGAGCACAGACGCGGCCAAGATCGAGGCCAGCAGGAGGAGCCGGCCACGCACGCGAGGCTGTGGATCCCGGGCAGGCAGCAAGAGCAAAGTGACGACCGTCGCCGCGAATGCGAGCGCCCACCAGCGCCGGTAATCGATACCCACGGCGCTCAAGGCGAGCGCCATCGACGCGTAGATGGCCGCATACGCCCAGAAAAGACGTCCGCCACGGCGGCCCAGCAAATACCACAGCACCGTTGTTGTCGCCGCCCAGCAACCTCCGAGCGACAGCAGGCATACTCCGAAAGTGATCGGGGAGATGCCGGTGAAATGCCGCAGTGCCTGCCCGGTGGTCTGGGTCAGCGCGGAGATCGCGTTCGAGTGGTATCGATCGGTACCGGTGCCCGCAGCGTGGGCCGCGTCGACGGCCATCAGCAACGACATGCGGGACGGCGTGATGGTCACACTCGCCACGGCTACCAGCGCTCCGGGCGCCAGTACCGCGGCAGCCCTGACCATGAGCCCTCGGCCGGTCCAGCCGGCCGCGCCCAGTGCGACCACCGTGAGAGGCACCAGGAACGCGATCAGTAACTCCTGCGAGGCAACGGCGGCCGCCGTGACGGCGCTCATTCCGGCGAGCACCGGCCATCGCGGACGGCCCAGATGCGGCATCACCGCAGCGAACATCACGAACGCGGCGATCCCGATGGCGTCGTACCGGCCGATATCCCGCACGAGCAGCGAAAAAGCGAATGGAGACGCGACGACCAGCGCCATCGCGAGCGCTCGCGCATCATCGGTGGCGACCCGCCATACCGCGCGTGCCAACACCGCCCACGCGGCGGCCGCAGCCACTGATAAAGCAATGGCAGCGGCGGTCATCTGCGCCATCGTCGGGGAGCCGCCGGTGACGGCTGAGAGGACCTCACCCGGCAGGCCACGACGAACGAAGCCGTCACGATAGGTGACCCAGAACTGGCTGGCTTGCCACGGCTCCACGAACTGGCTCCTGGCCGCGCGCCAGAGAGCGGCTACGCTGAGCAGAATAGTTGCGGCGATGGCGATAACGGCGATGGCCGCCGTCCCCGGGCGAGCAATTCTAGGCGTTATGCTCGAGGCAGCCACAAAAGCTCCATTGTGGTTATCACGTTACCGGCCCTGCGTCGGGACGTTCAGACGTAGATGGTGAGAATGAGAGTGGCGACCCAGGCCACCGCGAGCACTTGCAGCACCCGGTCACCCAGGGCGATCTCCTCGGGTTCTCCGGCGCCGCCCCGGTCCACCTCCACCGCGTAGCGCAGCACCGCCATTACGAACGGCACCATCGAGATCACCGACCACACCGAATGATGGTGCGCCGCCAGATTCTCAAACGCCCACAACCCGTAGGTTGTGATCAACACAGTGGCCGACATACCCCACACAAACCGCAGGTAAGACGCTGAGTACCGCTCCAGCGACTTTCGGATCTGGGCACCAGTCTCCTCGTGCAACCGGATCTCGGCGTACCTCTTGCCGGCCACCATGAACAGCGATCCGAACGCCGCACTCAGCAGGAACCACGGCGAGAGCGCGATCGTCACCGCCGTTCCCCCGGCGATTGCCCGCATGAGGAACCCAGAAGCCACGACGCAGATGTCGATGACCGGTTCGTACTTGAGCCACAGGCAGTAGGCCAGCTGTACCACCGCGTAAATCGCGATGACGATGACTAGATTGACAGCGGCTAGCGCGGCGACTACTAACGCCGCGGCAAGCAGTATCACCGACATGGTAATCGCCAACACCGGGGGCACCACGCCCGACGCGATTGGCCGTCGGCTCTTGGTCGGATGTGCCTGGTCAGCCGCCATGTCCACGGTGTCGTTAAGCAGATATACCGCCGAGGCCGCCAGGCTGAACGCGGCGAACGCCGAGCCAACTTTAGCCAGAACGTGCGGGTCTAGCAGCGCACCACCAGCGAACGGGGCGGCGGCCACCAGGACATTCTTCACCCACTGCCGCGGGCGTGCCGCCCTGATTAAGCCCAGGCCAACCGACAGGGGGGTTCGTGCCGAACTCCGCGAGCACGCCGTCAACGTCGTGTTCATATTTCGCTTCCCGTCGACCGCCAAGTCAGCCGGAGAGACGCCCAGGCTTTACCCCCAATTCATCCGCCGGGCGCTAGTGGTCGTGTGTGGTATCTGCCCGGGACCCGCCATCGTTACAAGGGTCGTCGTGGGCCAGCAACAGTGGGTCAGCTACAGGAACTCTCACTAGAAGTGCTCGACGCACTCCGGGACGTGACGGCCGCGACGTCGCCGGACGCACTGATCAAGCGGTCGCGGTAACAAACCAGTCCTCGCCCTCGATTTACTGTTGCCGCAATCAGCGGAAAAGGAAGGTCCTGCCCATGAAACAAGAGTACAGCAAACCTTCGCTGGAGATCCTTGGTGAGTTGCGGGACGTCACTGCGGCGACTGGAGGGCCGCATTTCGTCGACGTGCCCCAGGGCACGCCGGTCGGGGTCGGATTCATCACCAGCTGATCTACCACAGGCGTGGCGGTCGGCTCTTTCCTCACGGCCGGTCGCCACGCCCGGATTGGAAGGCGTGCCGCGAGCTAATGGCTGAGCGACCTGGGATTCGGCGTCGGTCCTGTCGGGTCCTGGCCGCCATCGCGGTGGCTGGATTGATCCTATTGGGCGTTATCACAGCCCGTTTGTTCATCTGGCCGGACCTGCAGCCGCTACCGCCGCGGGTAGACGTAATCGTCGAGCTGGGCGGGCTTGGCGATCGTGACGACGCGGCACTGGGTCTCGCACGGGCACACCGCGGCCCAGTCTTGATCCAGTCGACCGTGATCGAGGAAGCCGGGACGGAGCGGTGCCTGCCGCCGGTGCCCGGAGTGAGGATCCTCTGCTTCCACCCGGACCCCGACACTACTCGTGGGGAGGCCGAGTACATCGGTCAGCTGGCCGCGCAGCACCATTGGCGCTCTGTCGCCCTGGTCACCACGCCGGACCAGGCATGGCGGGCCCGGCTGCGAATGACCCGGTGCTTCGGGGGCGACGTTTACGTGAGCACCACCCCGCTACCCGTACTGGCCTGGTTCTGGCAGATTCCCTATCAGTGGGTCGCCACAGCCAAGGCGTTAGCATTCGAACGGAGCTGCTGAGCCACCGGCGGCCAGCGTGTAACGTTCTCACTCAGACCAGCGATCCCCCTATACCCTGGCGCCTGGAGAAGGGATCTTCAAACATGAGACAAGACTGGCCAAGCGATTGATTTCTCCCGTCCGGGACGAACCGCCAGCTAAACAGAGCCATAAGTAACGAGCCGGTCCTCGCCGTCGATTTACTGGTGTCATAATCAGCGGAAAAAGAAGGTGTCGGCTTCATCACCAGCTGATCTACCACAGGCGTGGCTGTCGGCTCTTTCGTCACAGTCGATCGCCACGCCCGGACCGAAAGGAATTGGGACAGGTGCGAACGCTTCGACTCCGGCGGGATGGCGTCGCATGGTCTGACCTCGGCACCGAGATCGTGATTCTCGACCTGCGCTCGTCGACGTACTACTCCGTGCGGGACACTGGCGCGTTCCTGATGACCGCGCTCACCGAGGGAGCGTCGGAACAGGCCCTCATCGAGCGGTTGGTGAGCAGCTACGACACCACCGAGGACACCGCGCGCAGCGATGTCGATGAGTTCCTCGGTGAGCTGCTCCGCCGGGATCTGCTCGAGCCTGCCGATGGGTGAACAGCGCCCCCTCGACCCCACCCCATCCCGGGGCACCGTCGATGGCGATGGCTACTACCGCCCGTCCGGCTACGAGATACTCACCTGCTGGGTTACTGGCTTCGACCCAGTTGATGAGCTGGCGGCAGGGCCTCTCGCACCGAGTCCGCGCGCTGGTTTCGAGGCGGCGTTGCTGCCGGCGTTGCGGCGCACGCCGTGCGTTGTCGCCTTCTCCGGCGGCCGGGACTCCTCGGCGATCCTCGCGGTGGCCACCCACCTCGCCCGCCGGCACGGCCTGCCGGATCCGGTCCCCGCGACACATGATTTCACTGGCCGGGGCGAGGCGGACGAGAGCCACTACCAGGAACTGCTGATCCGCGAGCTGGGGCTGCGGGAGTGGCACCGGTTCCGGGACGAGGACGGACGAGGTTTCGATGTCCTCGGGGAGCGGGCCCGCCGGGGTTTGCGCCGGCACGGGCTGCTCTGGCCCGCCATGGTGCACTGCCACGCACCGCTGGTCGAGCTCGCGGCCGGCGGTGGAAGCGTCATTACCGGTGAGGGTGGCGACGAGGTACTTGGCAGCCAGCGGATGGCCGCCGTCAACTATGTGATTAAGAATCGGCACCGGCCGGGACGGCGCACCCTGCGATTGCTCGCCGACTCCCTCGCGCCCGCCACGTGGCGGCGCCGCGAGTTGTGCCGGCAACTGCGCGCCACGCCGATGCACCCATGGCTGCGACCCGAGATCGCCGAGGGATTCGTCCAGCGGCTCGCCCGCGATCTCGCCGGGGCTCCGCTGCGGTGGGACGCGGCGGTGCTCCGATGCGCCGGCCGGCGCTCCGTCACCACGGCGGCGGCGAATTTCAGGCGCATCTTCGCCGCTGATGACGTCACTTATCACGAGCCATTCCTCGACCCGGCGTTCCTCGCGCCGTTGCGCCGGGCGGGAGGATGGCGTGGCTGGATCACCCGGACGTCGATGATGCGGATGCTCTTCGGTGACGTCTTGCCTGAAGAGATCTGCGGCCGCGACCAGAAAGCACGGTTCGGCAGCGTGGCGGTCGGCGGACCGTCCCGGGAGTTCATCGCGGACTGGAATGGCGAGGGCGCCGATCCCGACGTCGTCGATATCGAAGCCTTCCGGGCCGCCGTCAACGGCGAAAGCCCAGTCTATGGAGTACAGCTCCTCCTGCAGAGCGCCTGGCTGGCGGTTAACCGGGATCGTGGCGAAACAGCGGTGGCCGATGCGCGCCGCACGTGAGTTCCTCCGGATCGTGCGCAGCCCGACCCTGCGCTGGTCGCTGCCCGTGGTGCTGGTGTCCGGCTTCGTCGAGATCGCCCTCCGCGCCATGCCACTGCCCCGGCTATCCAGGCTGCTCGGCGTCGCGTTGCGGCTGGAGCCTGACGACCCTCACGATGAGCCGGCGGGGCCGGGCTCACCCGCGGGCCTCGACGCCCGGGACGCCGCCCGCTACCTGGCGACCTGCCGCGTTCTGCGGCGATGGCCGGGCGCGCGAACCGGCGTGTGCCTTCGCCTCGCGCTCGTCGCGGGATGCCTGCTGCGGCACCGGCGGCCCGGCTTGCATCTGGGCGTCGCGCACGTCGACGGGCATACCGTCGCGCACGCGTGGCTCACCATCGACGGCATCGTCCTTGATCCAACCGCCTATCGGTATACGCCGTTGGGGCAGGGGGGTGTGAGCTGATCGTGCGGTACGCCCTCAACGGCCTCAACGTGGCGTGCGAGATTCACGTGAACCACGCTCGCCTTGCCCCGGCCCACGCGCCCCCCGATGTCGTCATCCGGTACGGCGGCCAGCGGCCGGTTCCGGCCACTGTCGCCGAGGGCACGCTGCTGCAGCGTCTCGCCTGCGCGCAGACCCTGCTGCAGAGCACCGTGCGGCAGGAGGACGGTCGCGTTCTGCAGCGGCTGCACGGACTGGTCGACTTCGAGATCGCCCGGGATCGCCGGGACGTCTGCGCGTGGACTGACCTGCGGTGCGACCTCGAGATCCTGGGAATCCTCGTGGCCGGGCACTTGCTGGCGACGGTGCTCGCCCTGCGTGGCGAGACTGTGCTGCACGCGAGCGCGGTCGAAGTCGACGGAGCGGCCATCGCTTTCGTCGCCGAATCGGGTGTGGGCAAGTCGACGCTGGCCGCGCTCGCCTGCGCGCGCGGCGCGCGGTTCGTCACCGACGACGTGCTGAGACTCTATGCGGCCGAGGACGGCACCATCAGGTGCTGGGCGGGAGCCACCGAGAACAGGTTGCGCCGGGAGGTTGCCGACTTGCCCGGGAACCTCCCAGGAGCAGCGACCAGAACCTCGGCCGATGGTCGCGTCGTATGGAGCCCCCCGGCGACGACGTCCGACACCTGCCGACTCTCGACGATCGTCCTCCCGCAGCCCAACCGGGAACGCCGCGAGCTCGAGCTGCGCCGTATCGCGCCCGGGACGGCGGTACTGGAGCTGAGCCGCAGGCCTCGGCTGCTGGGCTGGTCCGATGAGCGGATCATCGGGGAGACCTTCATCAATCTCTCCCGGTTCGCCCGCACCGTGCCGGTCTACCTGGCCCGGGTGCCGTGGGGACCTCCGTTCGACGAGGCTGTCATCGACACCCTGCTCACGCGCTGCCTCAGCCCCCGAAGTACGCGGCGGCTTGCAAGCTGAACAGCTCGGCGTACAGGCCGCGGCGATCCATGAGCTCGTCGTGTGAGCCGTGCTCGGCGATGCGCCCGCGCTCCAGTACATAGATACGGTCCGCGTGGCGGACGCTGGAAAACCGGTGTGAGATCAACAGCACGGTGCGGCCCTGGAGCATGTCTCGCATCCGGGCGAACAAATCGTGCTCAGCGCGCGGGTCCAGGGCGGAGGTCGGTTCGTCGAGCACGACGAA
>DASTBN010000123.1:0-3060 GCA_035712045.1 Pseudonocardiaceae bacterium | reverse complement strand
GGATCGCGGGTGGGTGCCCGCGCGGGTATTAGCTTTCCGCACTCGCTGACGTCATCTCCTCCTCGCCCATATGGTCTCGCCCATATGGGCGAGGCCCTCACGTCTTCGGGTTGAGGATAAGATCGTTCACGCGTGGACTCCCGTACCGGCCTTCCCATCGTCGGCATGGTGGGTGCCGGGCAGCTGGCCCGGATGACCCACCAGGCCGCTGTGGCGCTGGGCCAGTCACTGCGGGTGCTCGCCGCCCAGCCTGGGGATCCCGCGGCCCTGGTCGCCCCTGACGTGGTGATCGGCCGTCACGACGATCTGGTGGTGCTGCGCCGGTTCGCGGCGGGTTGCGATGTGCTCACCTTCGACCATGAGCATGTCCCTCCCGAGTATCTGCGGATCCTGGCCGCTGAGGGAGTGCGGGTTTATCCGGGCCCGGACGCGCTGGCCCACGCCCAGGACAAGTTGCTCATGCGCGAGGCGCTGGCCGGGCTGGGGGTGCCGGTCCCGCTGTTTCGCGCGGTGAGTCACCCGGATGACGTGGTGAACTTCGGGAACGATCACGGCTGGCCCTGCGTGCTCAAGGCGGCTCGCGGCGGTTACGACGGGCGAGGCGTGTGGATGCTCGACGACCCCGCCTACGCGCGCCACGTCGTGCGGGGCTCACTCGCTGCGGGTACCCCGTTGCTGATCGAGCAGCGGGTGGCGATGCGCCGGGAACTGGCCGTACTGGTGGCCCGCTCCCCGTTCGGGCAGGGCGCGGCATGGCCGGTAGCGGAGACGGTGCAGCGGGACGGGATCTGCGTGGAGGTGCTGGCCCCCGCGCCCGGCCTGGGCGCTGAGCTCGCCCAGGCCGCCCAGCGGCTGGCGCTGGAGGTCGCCGGGAAGCTGGGGGTGGTGGGCGTGCTGGCCGTCGAGCTGTTCGAAGAGCTCTCGGGGCGGCTGGTGGTGAACGAGCTGGCGATGCGGCCGCACAACAGCGGGCACTGGACCATCGAGGGCGCGGTGACCTCCCAGTTCGAGCAGCATCTGCGGGCGGTGCTGGACTACCCCCTGGGTTCCACCGCGCCCCGCGCCCCCGCCTGCGCGATGGCGAACGTCCTGGGGGCCGCCACCCCGCCCGCGATGGTCCTGGACGAGCGGCTGCACCACCTGATGGCCCGGTACCCCCAGGCGAAGGCGCACGTGTACGCGAAGCAGGAACGCCCCGGGCGCAAGCTCGGGCACGTCACGGTGTGCGGGGACTCGCCGGTGCTGGTGCGGCAGGTAGCGCTGGCCTCGGCGGCGTTCCTCGCCCGCGGGGCCTGGCCGGACGGATACCCTGCGCACGGCCCGGGACAGGAGACGGCATGAGCCTGGTCGGTGTGATCATGGGTAGTGACTCGGACTGGCCGGTCATGCGCGCCGCCGCAGGGATTCTCCAGGAGTTCGGCGTCGCGCACGAGGCATCGGTGGTCTCCGCGCACCGCACCCCCGACCGCATGCTCGCCTACGCCCGCGCCGCCGCTGGCCGGGGCCTGAAGGTGATCATCGCTGGTGCTGGCGGGGCGGCGCACCTGCCCGGCATGGTCGCCTCGGCGACCGCGCTGCCGGTGATCGGCGTGCCCGTCCCGCTGGCCCATCTGGACGGCCTGGACTCGCTGCTGTCCATCGTCCAGATGCCCGCCGGTGTCCCTGTCGCGACCGTCTCGATCGGCGGCGCCCGCAACGCCGGCCTGCTCGCCATCCGCATCCTGGCCCTCGCCGACCCCGCTCTCACCCAGCGCCTCACCACCTTCCACCAGCACCTCGCTGACCAAGTCCTCACCAAAGACGCCACCCTCCAGCGCGTTCTGGATGCAGACCGCGGTAAATCAGGGCCTAATTAGCGCAGTCTGCATCCAGAATGTGGCGGAGGAGGGCGGGCGATGGGCGAGGAGTACGAGGCGGTCCGGGAGGCGGTGCGGGCGCTGGCCGAGAAGGCGATCGCCCCGTACGCCGCGGAGGTCGACGAGCTCGAGCGGTTCCCGAACGAGGCGCAGGCGGCGCTGATGAGCGCTGGTTTCCACGCGGTTCACATACCCGAGGCCTATGGCGGGCAGGGCGCGGACGCGGTGGCCACCTGCATCGTGATCGAGGAGGTGGCGCGGGTGTGCGCGTCGTCCTCGCTGATTCCGGCGGTGAACAAGCTGGGCACCACGGGGCTGCTGCTGGCTGGCTCGGAGGAGCTGCGCCAGCGGGTACTGCCCTCGGTGGCCGCGGGTTCGATCGCGAGCTACGCGCTCTCCGAGCGGGAGGCCGGCAGCGACGCCGCAGCGATGCGGACCCGGGCCCGGTGGGCCGACGGTCACTGGGTGCTAAACGGCACCAAGTGCTGGATCACCAACGCCGGGCAGGCCACCTGGTACACCGTGATGGCGGTCACCGATCCGGACCAGGGCGCGAACGGGATCAGCGCTTTCGTGGTGCACCGGGATGATCCCGGGTTCTCGGTCGGGCCCAAGGAACGCAAGCTGGGCATCCGGGGCAGCCCGACCCGGGAGATCTATTTCGAGGATTGCGCGATCCCGGCGGACCGGATCATCGGCGAGCCCGGCACCGGATTCAAGACCGCCCTGGCCACCCTGGATCACACCCGCCCGACGATCGGCGCGCAAGCCGTGGGTATCGCCCAGGGCGCGGTGGACGCCTCGATCGCTTACGTCAAGCAGCGCAAGCAATTCGGCAAGCCGATCGCGGATTTCCAGGGTGTCCAGTTCATGCTGGCCGACATGGCGATGAAGACCGAGGCCGCCCGGCAGCTGGTCTATCTCGCCGCCGCGCGCGCCGAGCGCGGCGAGGGCAAGCTCGGATTCATCTCCTCGGCCTCCAAATGTTTCGCCTCCGATGTGGCCATGGAGGTGACCACCGACGCGGTTCAGCTTTTCGGTGGTTACGGATACACCCGGGATTTCCCCGTCGAGCGAATGATGCGTGACGCGAAAATCACCCAGATATACGAGGGCACCAACCAGATCCAGCGCGTCGTCATGGCCCGCCAGCTCCTCATGGGTTGATTTATGGGCGCTGACCTGCGGCTTCTCGAATCTGCCC
>DASTBN010000122.1:0-2099 GCA_035712045.1 Pseudonocardiaceae bacterium | reverse complement strand
CCCGCAAGACGATGTTCATCAAGTACGCCCAGGCATTCGTCTGCCTGCCCGGTGGCTTCGGCACCCTGGATGAGCTCTTCGAGGCACTCACCCTGGTTCAGAATAAGAAAGTCACCAAGTTCCCGGTCATCCTGTTCGGCCGGGATTACTGGTCCGGGCTGTACTCGTGGCTGGTCGGCACCGTCGCGGCGCAGGGCAAACTGCGGGAGTCCGAGCTGGGTCTGGTGCAGGTCACCGACGAGGTCGACGACGTGGTCCGGCTGGTGCGCGAGTCCTATAAGGCCTGGCAGGATACGCATTGATCCGGTTCGGAGCGTCCAGTTTGCCTGCGGACCGGGCCTCGGTGATGGCCATCGTCAACCGGACCCCGGATTCCTTCTACGACCGCGGCGCCACCTATTCGGACCAGGCCGCGATGGCCGCCGTGGATCGGGCCCTGGACGAGGGTGCCGACATCGTGGACATCGGCGGGGTGAAGGCCGGGCCGGGCGAGCATGTCGGGGCCGCCGAGGAAACCCGCCGGGTGGTGCCCTTCGTGGCCGCTGTCCGGGAACGCCATCCCGAGGCGCTGATCAGCGTTGACACCTGGCGTCACGAGGTCGCCCGGCCGGCGCTGGAGGCCGGGGCGGACATCATCAACGACAGCTGGGCCGGGGTCGATCCCCAGCTCGCCGAGGTCGCCGCCGAGTACCGGTGCGGCGTCGTGTGCTCGCACACCGGGGGAGCTCCCCCCCGTACCCGGCCGCACCGGGTGCGCTACACCGATGTGGTGCGCGAGGTCGTCGCCGACCTCACCGCCCAGGCCGCGAAGCTGGTCCGGCTCGGGGTGCCCCGGGAGGGGATCCTGATCGACCCCACCCACGACTTCGGCAAGAACACCTGGCACGGCCTGGAGCTGCTGCGCCGCTGCGACGAGCTGGTCGCCACCGGCTGGCCCGTGCTGATGGCGCTGTCCAACAAGGACTTCATCGGGGAGACCCTCGGCGTTGAGTTAGACGACCGGGTGACGGGCACCCTGGCGGCCACCGCGATCGCCGCGTGGGCCGGGGTGCGGGTCTTCCGGGCCCATCAGGTGCGCCAGACCCGCCACGTGCTGGAGATGGTGGCCTCGATCGCCGGGACCCGGCCGCCGGCGCGGGCCGTCCGGGGCCTGGCCTGAGGTGTTAGTCCCGAGGGCCCGGCGATGGTTCGCCGAAGCCACCGTGCAGCGCGTGCCGTGGACCACCGGGCAGCTCATCGCGGCCAAGCGGGGCCGGAAGGTCAGCGTGGTGCTCCCCGCGCTGAACGAGGAGGCCACGTTGGGCGCGCTGGTCACTGAGCTGCGCGGTCTGGTCGGCGGTCTGGTCGATGAGCTGGTGGTGATGGATTCCGGCAGCACCGACCGCAGCGCCGAGGTGGCCCGCCAGGCCGGTGCCCGGGTGGTGGCGCGTACCGACGTGCTGCCGGAGCTGGCGCCCTGGCCCGGTAAGGGAGAGGTGCTCTGGCGTTCCCTGGCGGCCACCTCGGGCGAGGTCCTGGTGTTCATCGACTCCGACCTGGTTGACTTCGACCCCGGCTTCGTGCCCGCGCTGCTGGGCCCGGTGCTGCTGGGACGGGTTGAGCTGGTCAAGGGGTTCTACCGGCGCCCGTTACGGATCGAGAACGCGGAGGCCGGCACCGGCGGCGGGCGGGTCACCGAGTTGCTGGCCCGGCCATTGCTCAACGCGCTGCGCCCCGAACTGGCCGGGGTCGTGCAGCCACTGGGCGGCGAGTACGCGGCGACCCGTGAGTTCCTGGAGTCGGTCCCGTTCGCCGCCGGCTACGGCGTGGAGATCGGGCTGCTGCTCGACGCCCACACCCGCCACGGGCTGGATGGGCTGGCCCAGGTCAACCTCGGGGTCCGCAAGCACCGTAACCGCTCTCTGCTCGAGCTCGGCGTGATGTCCCGCCAGATCCTCGGCGCCGCGCTGCCCCGCTGCGGGGTTCCTGACGTGCCAGGTGCGGCGGGTATCACCCAATTCGTGCAGCTCGGCGTCCGCTTCACCCCCGCCGAGAGCGATGTGCTGGTGGCTGATCGCCCACCGATGCGTGAGGTGCTCGCCGACCGGTCCGCCTGAGAT
>DASTBN010000121.1:0-8141 GCA_035712045.1 Pseudonocardiaceae bacterium | reverse complement strand
GACCCTATCGGCAGCCACTGACAGCCGCGACGACGTGAACGGCGGACCATCCCGGGCATCGGCGGTGAGCAGCGCCGTTTTGTACCGCTCGGCGGCGGCGTAGACCGCGTCGGCGTAGCGCAGCGACCCGGCGGTTCGCGGCCGCGCTAAGCGCGGACATGACCTCGATCGCGGAGTCCCCCGGGGCGCAGAGGGGCTCGGCCGCCGTCTGTGCGGCCAAGGCGTCGCGGGCCGCGATCCCTCGCGGTCCTGGGTCGGCTACGGCGTCGATGATCAGCGATGCGTCGACAATCACGGTGCCGGCCGGTCGATCAGCCGGTCGGCACGCTCGGAGTATCCATCCGCGATGGCGTCGAGCACCGCTCGCCGCTCGTCCGTCGACACCTCCGGCCGACCCTCCAAACGCTCTGCCGTCCTGACGAGAACGTCCGCAGGGCCGCAGGCCGAGCTAGGGAATACATGAGAGGGCCCCTCGCGGAAACGAGGGGGAGGTGTTCCGCGAGGGGCGGCGGATCCGGCTGGGGGTCCCGAACCCGCATGTCTCATTGTGCCACTTTTGGTATGCGCCAGGCGAGTGATACAGCGGCGGGTTGCGCACGTTTCACATGGCGAGTCGTGGCCCACGCCACCCGTCTGGGGCGGGGTAACGGATCAGGACCGGAAGATTACGGCGCGTTGCACGGCGAAGTTGATGGCCGTGGCCACGCCCTGGGCGACGACGAACGCGCAGGTGTACTCCGCCCAGGTGTACTCACCGTGGGACGACGGCAGTAACGCCAGCACGACGGCGTGGATCCCGAGCTGGACGGCGAAGGTGATCCCGTACAGCGCCATGACCGAGGCGAACTCCGCCCGGCCGCCCTTGCCCTGGAATGTCCACCGCCGGTTGATC
Organism: Pseudonocardiaceae bacterium; assembly: GCA_035712045.1. Taxonomy (GTDB): domain Bacteria; phylum Actinomycetota; class Actinomycetes; order Mycobacteriales; family Pseudonocardiaceae. Next base: position 7,249 of record DASTBN010000121.1, on the reverse strand, counting down.
AGATACGCCGTGGCGGTACCGGCGATGAACGCCAGCCCATCGGCCAGATGCGCCCCGAGCCCGAGTACCAGCAGCGCGTGGTAGGTGCTGAAAGCGACGATGAAGGCGACGCCACCGACCAAGACGAAACGAGTGAGCTGAGTGGACAGCCGGAGCGGCGCGACAGGCGGTGTGGCCAAGGATGCTCCTAGACAGAGAGTGGGAGCTCCATCCCCCTAGAGCTTCTAGTCTGCGCAGGGTACCCGCACTCGGAAACAACACGGTGGCACTACCCTGCGCCAGTGCCGGTGCATGACCCCTCCCCTCCGCGCGCCCGCACGCTCGCCCCGTACGACTCCGGCGCTGGCGCCGGGGCCGCCGTCCGTGAATTCGACGCCACCGACCTTGTGAGCCCGCCAGACGTCGGTGGCGTCGAGTTCACGGACTCCGGCGGCAGCGGGCGGACGAAGGTGCTGGCCGCGCTGGCGGTGCTGACGCTGCTGGCCGCCGTGGGAGTGCTGCTGGCTCCGGTCACGGCGCAGGACCCAGTGGTGAGCTGGCCACGGGCTGGTGAGCTGCCCCGCTCCACGGTGGTGCCGCTGGTGCCGTACCGGCCGCTGAGCCTGGACGCGCGGGTGCCGTGCGCGACGCTGGCGGCGCTGGATCAGCGGGCCGGGGGCGGGGAGGTGCTGCGCACGCTGCCGGGCACCGCTGGCCAGACGGGCATGCTCAGCCAGGGCCTGGTGGTGGCCGTGCGCGGCGGCGTCGTGAGGGTGAGCGCGTCCGGGCGCTCGCTGCTAGCGGAGCCGTTACCGGCCGGCGGGTGTGTCTATCGGGTGATGGCGGCCGCCGACGGAGTGCGGGTGCTGCGGGACGGCCTCACCCGGGCTGACGTGCCGGTGCGGGTGCCGCGGGTCAGCGAGCTGAGCACCGACCTGGACGGGCTGGGCGCGGCCGCTGGCCTGGCGGTGAGGTTGCACACCGACGCCCGCTACGAATCCAGCCCGACCGCGCCGAAGACCGGGCTGCTGGTGATCTGCGCGGGGGCGCTGCTGGTGATGCTGGTGCTGGCCTGGCGGTGGTGGGGCGGCCAGGCGGTGGCGATGCGCCGGTTCCGGTTCCGGGTCACGGACGCGGTGCTGCTCGCCGTATCGGGGATCTGGGTCGTGCTGGCCCCGACGAACTTCGACGACTCGTGGTACCTGCTGATGGCCCGGGACGCCCACGCCTCCGGCTCGATCGGTAACGCGATCTACATGTTCAATGTCACCGAGAGCCCCTTCGTCGCCAGCCAGTACGTGCTGGCATTCTGGGGGGCGCTGGGTGGCTGGGGATTGGCCTGGATGCGGCTGATTCCGCTGATCTACGGGCTGATCACGTGGCTGCTGCTGCGCCTGCTGGTCACCGGGGCCGGCCCGGAGCTCGATACACCGGGGGGCGCGTGGGCGCTGCTGGTGGCGCACCTGCTGTGGTGGCTGCCTTACGGGATGACGCTGCGCCCGGAGCCGCTGATCGTGCTGCTCGCCGCGGCGGTCATGCTGCTGGCCGAGCGAGCCCGGCGCCGTCAGTCCGCAGCCGCCCTGGCCGGGGCTGTCACGGCGGCGGCGCTGGCGCTGACGGTCTCCCCGTCCGGGCTGGTGGCACTGGCCCCGCTGGTGCTGGCGGCACCGTGGTGCTGGTCCTGGATGCGGGCCGCCCCGGCCGCGACGCGGTGGGCCGCGACGCTGGTGCTGGCCGCCGCGGCGATCGCCAGTGTGATCTTGGTGGGCTGCGCTGACGCCACGCTTGGTGATGTGCTGGAGGCCACTGCGGTGCACCAGTGGTACTACCAGGCTTTCCCCTGGTACCAGGAATACATCCACTACCGGACCATTCTCAGTTTCCAGGACTCCAGCCAGTGGGCCCGCCGGGCCCCGGTGATCCTCACCATCGCGGTACTGGCGCTCGTCGCGCTGAGCCGGATCCGCCTCCGCAAACAACCCGCCGACGCCGCGGGGCGGCTGCTGGTGAGCGGCGCGGCCTGCTCGGCCCTGGCGCTGGCGCTGCTCGCGCCGACGCCCACGAAGTTCGTCAACCATTTCGGGGCGGCGGCCGCCGCCCCGACGGTGCTGCTCGCGGTGGCGCTGCTGCGCTCGCCGCTGCCCCGTCTCGCGGGCTGGCGCTGGGCTGGCCAGAACGGCGGTAGCCGGATCGCTGACTCAGCCGGCGGTAGCCAGATTGCCGACTCAGTCGACGGTGCGCTGTCTGTGATCGCGGCGGCGCTGCTGGTGGGCGCGGTGTCGTGGAGTTTCGCGGGGCCGAACATCTGGCGTCCCTACTCTGATCGGGGCCAGCCCTTCGGCGACCACTCCACGCTAGCGCGGGATCACGTGGACCTGGTGGGAGTGCGGCCCAAGCTGGGACCGGTCCCACTGGCCAGCCCGTTGCTGTGGGCAGGCCTCGCGCTGGCCGCGGCCTGCGCGGTGTGGTGGTGGCGTCGGCACGGCCGGGAGATCGGGTTCGGCCCGGAGCGTGCGGTGCTGGTCACGGGGTCGAGCGCGATCGTGGTGATGACCTTGATGGTGTTCGGGTGGGCGCCGCTGCGCCAGTACCCCGGCTGGACGGTGGCACTGTCCGCGCTGCGCGGGGTCCAGGGTCAGGATTGCGCTCTGTCCGGCTACGCGCAGATCCTCCTGAACACCCCGGATCAGCTGGTGCCCGCCAACCCGGCCACCGGCTACGGGGCGTTCGCGGCGGCGGATCAGTTGCTGCCGAGGCCCCCGGCGGCTCCGGGCACGCTCGTCTGGTCCGACGGCGGCACCCTCGATGTCGGCAGCCGCGACGTCCGGGATGTCCCGGCCAGCCCGGACACCGCGTCCCTCACCAAGCCCCCGGGCCTGCTGGTGACGCCCTGGTTCACCCTGCCCGCCCAGGGTGGCAGCGCCCTGCTGGTCCCGGTGCTCGGCCTGCGCGAGGGCCAGGGGGTGGCCCTGGAGTACGCCACCGGCACCGGAGAAGGCCCTGGCGGGCTGGGCAGCGTGGCGCTGCGGATGGACCGGACCACGCCAGACACCGAATGGCAGCAGGCGGCCATCCCGCTGACGCGGCTGGGCACGCACCGGCCACAGCGCGTGCGGCTGGTGATTCACAAGCGGATCAGCGGCGCCGATACCCGGCTGGCGGTGGGCCAGCCGCAGCTGGCCAGCTGGCAGCCGCTGAGCGCGCTGACCGGCACCGCGCCGGTGTACGTCGACCAGCTCACCGCGGCGCTGCTGCCGTGCCTGCACGAGGTCAGCGTGCGGCACGGCATCGCGGCGGCACCGGAGGTTCTGGTGCTCAGCGACGAGGGCTTCGGCCGGGGATTCCTCGACCTGGCCTTCGAAGTGCGGCGGGGCGGCGTTCTGGTCCCGGCGGGGCAATCCGCCACCACTGTCCGGGTGCCGACCCGGCTGATGCCCGATGGGGCACCCTGGCTGCCCTGGGGCCGCGTCGAGCGGGTGATCTACGATCACCCCGTCGGGCTGGTTGAGCTGCGCGTCGATCAGGTGCGGCGAGCCGGGTGGACCCGGCTGCCCACGCTGGCCGCCAAGAACTATCACGGCGAACCGTGATGACGTATCACTTGTGGATCATGCTGGTTATGCTGAGCGAGTGACCCAGAGCACCGATCACCCCAACGAGGTCTTGACTATCAACGACCAGGGCCTGGTTAGCATCCCCGCGCCGGTGCGGAAGGCGGCGGGCATCAAAACCGGGATTCCGCTGGCGGTGTATGAGGAGGACGGGCGCGTGATGATCGAGACAAGGGACCAGCTGGCTGAGCGCATCCGCCGCGAGGTCGCCACAACCTGGACCGGTGAGGAGCCCGCCGCCGAGGAGCTCATCACCGAGCGTCGCGCGGAGGCCGCCATATCCGCGGCGAACTGGTCGGAGGTTTTCCGGAAGCTGAACCAGCGCGGTGTCGACGCGGAGCGGATCACTGGCCGACTGCGTATTCTCGGTATTCACGTCGAAACCCCTCACCGAGGCCGACGCCGTCATCGCGGCCGCGCTGTGGTCGCGCAACCGAGAAGCGGGCCTGTCCCTGGCTAGCCGATGCTGCCTGGCTCTGAGTACCCGCCTGGAGCTCACCACGGTCACCGCAGACACCTCCTGAGCCGAGCTCGACCTCGACGTCCCGGTTCAGATCATTCGCTGACCACCCCTCGCTCATCCTCGTCAGCCGTACTCATCCGCGCTTCCCGATTTGCGGGAAAAATAGGACGATGAAAGCGTGTCCGCGGCTGCCTGCGACCCCTCGGCCGTCGACGGATACCGATGAGTAGGGAGTGCGGCGATGCACGAGTTCCAGTGCGCGCACCAAGAGTGCGGCAGCGAGTTCACCGAGTCTGGCCGGGATGGCCTGATGCGGCGGGTGGCCGAGCACCTGCGGGACGCACACGGCATCGACCGGCCCTCCGGGACGCTGATGAGCTACCTGGAAGCGGCCTGCGTAACACCGCGCTAACGGCTGGTAGCGGGCGCGCGGAAGGCGTCTCGCTCGTCTGATCGCAGGGCGAACCGGAGGACCGCCTTCGGAGGTAATCTCATAGGACGTTGAGGTTCCTGGTGCCGGTGGAGGTCTGTCGTGACGACGTCTCCCAATGAGAAGCCGCCTCTGAAGCGCGCGTTAACGCACTCGGCGGCCAGGTTCGCGCTATCGTTCGCGCCTGAGGCGATTCAGGAAGACCACTGACGACCTCTCACGCGTCGACGATGAGGGACGAGCCGCCGGACAACCCACAAGACGAGGCATCGGACGACCCGCAGGGCGGCCCGTATGATCAGGCACCGGACGAGATCGGGGCGCCGATCCCGCGTCCCGGGTCACGCGAACGGCGACGAGACCGCGTCCGACGCCGGCTGAGAGGGCTCCGCGCCCACCAGGGCCCGCGATACTGGTGGAGCGTGACCGGATAACACTGCCCACGGTCCCCCTTCAGCCGGGCAACTCGTTCAAAGTGATGGTCCTGCTGTCTGGAACGACAGCTGGCGAAGAACATGAAGTCATCACGGCGGGAGAGCTTCATAAGGGCGTGATCACCACTGAACAAAACAGGCGGAAGTTCAAGCGTGTCACCGACAATCGTATCACCATCATGTGGCGTTCCCTGACATTTCTCATCGTCGGGGCACTGGCGGTGGTGTTCCTGCTCAACTTCGCCTCGCCGTTCGCGAAACGTCCCGAGGGTCTTGTCTGCGTGCCAGGATCACTGATAGTGGAGGGCTCAAGCGTGTTCGGACTCGCTACCACGAAGTCCGCTGGATCGCATGAGTCGTTCTGTACTGACTCGTTCATCACCGTCAAGACCCCGGGTAGCCTGGACGGGTTGGCGGATCTCAGTAGATACGATCCCGGGAAGGATCGGCGAGAGCGTCTCGCCTTTGCCGATGGCAAAGCGGACGAACAGAAATTTCCCGGTCTGACCCACAACGCGGTGGCGATCATTCCGTTTACCTTCGTGGCGAACAACAAGGTTCCCGTCGACGAGCTCTCACTCGACCAGGAGCGAGCCATTTTCACCGGTAAGGTGTCCCGGTGGAGTCAGATCACCGGGAAGCCGGAAGATAGCTCCGAGATCCATGTGATTGGCCGCACTGACTCGTCTGGCACCCGGCACGGGATGGAAACGTACGTGCTGAGAGGCCAGCAGACCCAGGCCGGCGTGACCTCGGACTCGTGCGAGGCCCGGCGATCCGGGCAGGAGACGGCACCGGCTCTCGTGTGCGAAAAGCACACGACCTCAGAGCTGCTCAACAGGGTCGCGAAGGTGGATTTCGCGATCGGCTACGCTGATTCGTCCGACGTGGTGCAGACTACCGGGGTCAAGCAGATACGCCTGGACGGACGCGGCGCGGCGCTCGATGATATTCGCGCCGGATACCCATTCTGGACCGTTGAGTATCTGTATAGCCACGGCCAGCTGGCCGCCGGATCATTGTCCGCCGCGTTCGCGAATTATCTGCGCGGCCCGGAGGGTCATAGCATGATATTCAGCTTCCAATACTATGCCTGCTATCCCGATGATCACCGTGTCACGGACCTCTGTAGTAGCGGTCGCTAGCTCTGACGACACACGCTCAGCGGGAGCGGCGCGGAACGTAGCGGCACCCAGCCCACGGCTCCTAGTCGGACTGATGGTAGCCGCCTGGTAGCCGGGCGTGAGCTACGCCTAGGCTGCCGCGGTGCCTGGTGCCCCCGACGCCGACCCACCCCCAGACGCCGGCCCAGCGACGCCCCCAGCCGGGGGCTCAGCCCCAGTTAACTGGCGGGCCGGGTGGATGATCGTCGTCTTGGCGCTGGTCACTGGGTTGTCGGGGATCTTGGTGATGCTGGCCCCGGTGATCGCTGACGATCCGGTGGTGAGCTGGCCGCAGGCCGGTCAGCGGCCGGAATCGACGGTGCTGCCGCTCTCGCCTTACCGCCCGCTGCGGCTGAGTGTGACCGTCCCGTGCGCGACGCTGCGGGCCCTGGACGGGCGCCCGGACGGGGGTGAGGCGCTGCGCACACTGCCCGCCACCGTGGGCACCACCCCCGGCCAGGGCCTGGTGGTGGCGAGCGCGCACGGGATCGTGACGCTCAGCGCGTCCGGTGCCCAGCTCCTGCGCCAGCCACTCGCCACGGGCGACTGTGTCTACCAGATCATCGCCGACGCCGGGGGGGTCCGGGTCTTTCGTGACGGCGTGATCCTCGCCGACCGGCGCGACCTGCTGGTGCCGCAGGTCGCGGAACTGGAGACCGGCGCCGTCGAAGCGACCGGTGGCCTGTCGGCCCAGCTGCACACCGATGCCCGGTACCAGTCGCGCCCGAGCACCCTCAAGATCGCATTGCTGATCGCGCACGGGCTCGCGCTGGTGGCGCTGCTCGTGCTGAGCTGGCGGTGGTGGCGGGGCGAGGGTCCTGGCCTGGTGAGACCGCGCCCGTCGTGGGCGGATGCGGCGGTGGCCGCGGTCTCGCTGGCCTGGGTGGTGATCGGGCCACTGAACATCGATGACTCGTGGTATCTGCTGATGGCCCGCAACGCGATGCGGTCCGGGTACATCGGCAACGTCATCTACCAGTTCAACGTCACCGAGAACCCGTTCTCCGCCAGCCAGTACCTCATGCAGGCCTGGGGCGCTCTCGGGCACAACTGGAGCCTGGCCTGGATGCGGCTGCTGCCGCTGGCGTATGGGCTCGCGGGCTACGCCGTGCTGCGGGTGCTGGTCACGACGATGCTGGGCCGGGCGGTCCGGCGCACGGCGGCACCAT
>DASTBN010000120.1:0-2734 GCA_035712045.1 Pseudonocardiaceae bacterium | reverse complement strand
GATCTGAGACTTCTCGTTCTGGCAGGACACCACGACACCGGTCGGCAGGTGGGTGATACGCACCGCGGAGTCGGTGGTGTTGACGCTCTGGCCACCGGGACCGGACGAGCGATAGACGTCAATCCGCAGATCCTTCTCGTCAAGCTCGATCGCGACGTCGTCGGGTTCCGGGTAGACCAGCACGCCCGCCGCCGAGGTGTGGATCCGCCCGGAGGACTCGGTGACTGGGACACGCTGCACCCGGTGCACGCCGCCCTCGAATTTCAGCCGCTCCCAGACACCGGCCTGGCTCGCCTTGAGGCTGACCGTGACGTCCTTGTAACCGCCCAGGTCGGAGTCGGTGGCGTCGAGGATTTCCGCTTTCCAGCCGTGCCGCTCGGCGTAGCGCAGATACATCCGCAGCAGGTCGGCGGCGAACAGCGCCGACTCCGCGCCGCCCTCCCCTGACTTGATCTCCATGACCACGTCGGAATCGTCGTGCGGGTCCCGGGGCAGCAGCAGGTCGGCGAGCTCGGTTTCTAGCCGCGGGATCGCCTCGGCGAGGGTGTCCGCCTCGGCGGCGAACGCCGGGTCTTCCGCCGCGAGCTCCCGGGCGGCCGCGATGTCGTTACGTGTCTGATCGAGCTCGCGAACCACCTTGACGATCCGCGAGAGCTCCCCGTAGCGGCGGCCTACCTTGCGGGCGGCGTCAGGGTCGGCGTGCAGCGAGGGATCGGCGAGCCGGCTCTCCAGCTCGGCGTGCTGCTCCAGCAGCGATTGAACTGCCGCAGTGTCCACTGGCGACTCACCGATTCCCCGCTCGCGAGATTACTTCTGCCGTTTGCCGTAGCGCTTCTCGAAGCGCGCGACGCGGCCACCGGTGTCCAGGATCTTCTGCTTGCCGGTGTAGAAGGGATGGCAATTGGCGCAGATCTCGACGTGAATCTGGCCGTCTCGCTTGGTGCTGCGGGTGACGAAGGAGTGGCCGCAGCTGCAGCTAACCTGCGTCTCGACATAGTTCGGGTGTATGCCCTGCTTCATGGGTGTCCTTTCCTCATGGCCGCCGGGTCCCCGGGTGTGGTGCGTGGGGTGAACCGGAGCCGGACCGCGCGGGCAGCCGCCTCTTATCGTGCTGGGTGGTGACAGTGTGCCAGACGACCCAGCCGACCAGGACAACTCCTCGGCCCGCTGTGATGTTCCCATGGTCATACCGGTGCCGTGGGAACACCGGTGTAGCGCGTGGCCAGTGCGCATAGCTGATCAAGGCTAGGGCGCTGACCTGCCTGGCGTCAGCTTAGTCCGCTCCGTTACCGGCGGTGGACTTGGAGACCTGGATCAGGAACTCGATGTTGGTCCGGGTCTTGCGGAGGCGATCGAGCATCACGTCGATCGCCTGCTGGGACTCCAGGCCGGACAGGACGCGGCGCAGCTTGTGGTGGATGGCCAGCTCGTCTGGGGAGAGCAGCAGCTCCTCTTTACGGGTGCCGGAAGGGTTGACGTCGATCGCCGGGAAGATCCGCTTGTCGGCGATCTTGCGGTCGAGCTTGAGCTCGGCGTTACCGGTGCCTTTGAACTCCTCGAAGATCACCGTGTCCATCGTTGAGCCGGTTTCCACGAGGGCGGTGGCGAAGATGGTCAGTGAGCCGCCGTCCTCGATGTTGCGGGCGGCGCCGAGGAAGCGTTTCGGCGGGTACAGGGCGGTGGAGTCGACGCCGCCGGAGAGGATCCGGCCGGAGGCCGGCGCGGCCAGGTTGTAGGCGCGGCCCAGCCGGGTGATGGAGTCCAGCAGGACAACGACGTCATGGCCCATCTCCACCAGGCGCTTCGCGCGCTCAATGGCCAGCTCGGAGATCGTGGTGTGATCCGAGGGTGGCCGGTCGAAGGTGGAGGCGATCACCTCGCCCTTGACCGAGCGCTGCATGTCGGTGACTTCTTCCGGCCGCTCGTCGACGAGCACGACCATGAGGTGGCATTCCGGGTTGTTCCTGGTGATCGCGTTGGCGATCGCCTGCAGGATCATCGTCTTGCCCGCCTTGGGCGGGGAAACGATCAGCGCCCGCTGGCCCTTCCCGATCGGCATGATCAGATCGATCACCCGGGTGGTCATGATGTGCTGCTCGGTCTCCAGCCGGAGCCGCTCGTTGGGATACAGCGGGGTCAGCTTGGTGAACTCGGGGCGTTGCTTGGCCTGCTCGATGTCCATGCCGTTGATGCTGTCGACGCGGACCAGCGGGTTGAACTTTTGCCGTTGCTGCTCGCCTTCCCGGGGCTGGCGGACCGCTCCGGTGATCGCGTCGCCGCGGCGCAGGCCGTATTTGCGGACCAGCGAGAGGGACACGTAGACGTCGTTGGGCCCGGAGAGGTAGCCGGAGGTGCGGACGAAGGCGTAGTTGTCCAGCACGTCGAGAATGCCAGCTACGGGCAGCAATACGTCGTCTTCGCGGACGTCCAGCTCACCGCCGTCACGCCGGTCGGTGGGCCGCTCATTGCCCCGGTCGTTGCGGCCGCGGCGGTTGCGGTCACGGAAGCGCCGGCCACGACGGCGGCTGGCGTCATCGTCATCGTCTCGCTCGCGCGAACCATTCTGGGCAGTGGCCTGAGTGTTGTTCTGTCCGGCGCCATGAGCGGCTGGTGCCTGCTCTATCTGCGGCTGATCGCCCTGCGCAGAATCTCTCTGGGCAGGATCCCTCTGCGGCTGATCCTTTTGGGCCTGATCCCGCTGCGCTGGATCCCTTTGGGGGCGAGGTGCGTCACT
>DASTBN010000119.1:0-4455 GCA_035712045.1 Pseudonocardiaceae bacterium | reverse complement strand
TACCGTATACACCACTGATACCAGCATGCGGTTGCGGTGACTCACCAGTTCATCATTTCTCGACGAAGGTGATATCGAGGGTGTCCGGCTGGAAGGCGATGTGCTGGTTGCGTTGTTTCAGCAGGTCGCTGAGATGAACTTCGATACTGTCATGGAGCAGCACCCGGTCGTTCTCGTCCCGGGAGGGCGTCGCCGAAGTCGAGATCAGCCAGTCGGCGAGATTGCCGCTGAATCCGTGATCCACCGCTTTGAGGTAGTCCGTGCATCTCCGGAACAGCTTGGGCAGGATGAGCTGGCCATCGGGCCCGATGGATGCCTGGTCAGTCAGTGACCACTCCGTGGTGCGGTCCCGGCGCCAGAGCTCCAGCCCGGCGGCCCGCGCTTTGGCGGCCACGGCGCGCAGGTGACTGCGGTGGCTCACCGGCGTGGACGTGTACACCGTGTAGTACGCCTGTCCTTCGGCGAGCAGCCGGAGGTTGAGGGTCCGGTCGAGCAGGGCGTCGTCCACATGTACCCAGGCGCCGTCCGTCGGCACCTTCTGCCCGGACTGGACGAGGACATACGAGACTGGCCGACCGTTGGCCTCCACCATCTGAGCGAGGATTACCGCAGGTATCACGGCAGGTTCGGAGCTGACCACCTTGGTCGCTTGGTGCGAGTCGTAGGCGATGGCGGTGAAGCCGATCCAGCGCAGCAGCGCGTCCCTCGCGGTGTCCCCGAGGGGCTGCGCGTCCTTGCCGTAGTGCAGTTCCGGGGCGTCCACCCCTTCGAAGCGAAGCTGAACGCTGTGATCGCGCGGCGACAGGCGGAGCCGATCCGCCCGTTTCAGCACGTCAAACCGCGAGACGTCGTCGGCGATGAAGCGCACCGAATCCCCATCCGGCTCGTAGCCGACAATCACCAGCTTGCCGTGAATGCATGTGAAATAAGGCGCTGCCATGAGATTCCTCCCTATCCTGGGCGGGTTGGCCTGAGAGCTCAGCCTCCCAGACCGAAAGTGAGGAGGTCATCAGGGCTTGATTGATACAGGTCCCGGAGGCGCGCCGATCGGCTTTCCTGGGCTGGGCGGAGTTCTGCGGCCTGCGGATAGCTGTGGACCCCGGTGTCTTCGTCCCGCGCCGCCGCATCGAGTTCCTGGTCCGCCAAGCCGCCGCCCTCGCCCGGCCGGGAGCGGTCATCGTCGACCTATGCTGCGGCTCGGGCGCGGTGGGCGTCGCGCTAGTCGCGGCCCTAGGCCAGGCCGAGCTGCACGCTGTCGACATCGACCCCCTCGCGGTGCGATGCGCCCGCGCAATGTGGCCGCCTCCGGTGGTGAGGTCTACGAAGGCGACCTCGACGAGCCGCTGCCGCCCGCGCTGCTGGCCCGCGCCGACGTCTTGGTGAGGGGTCGGCGGTGGGTATTGGGAATCTATATAAGACGGAGATGTGCTTCTTGCTGGGTGTCTCTCCGTGGGCTCCGGTCCGTAGCGTCGATCCGGGTGCGGTGGTGGCTCTGGGGCGGCGGCTGCTAGCTAATGCCGAGCGGCCGGAACAGTCCACTACCGGTGATTTAGCTCGGGGACGGCAGCATTGGATGAATGAGCGGGGTGGGAAGCCGTGCTGCGGCTGCGGGCAGCGAGTGATCCGGGCGGTGCAAGGTGAGTGGATCTACGCCAGGCCCCACCTATTACTGCCCGCGTTGCCAGCCGGGCATCGCCTTTCGGTGAGCGCATCCAGCGCAGTGAACAACAGTGAACAACATGGTCGTGCCATGTGCTCTCTCCTCGAAATGATGATCATTCGACGACGCGGTATCTGGGAGGTGCTGCGCTAACTTCTCTATGTCACAGCATTAGCCCGCGTCAGGGAGTTACACCCGTGTCGAACTACCAAGCCACGATCCACGGCGCCGATCGCGAGGCGATGGCCGACCTCGTCCGCGCTCAGGATGTCAGGGTCTACGGTTAGACGCTGATCGACGAAGACACCGGTTACCGGGTTGCGCGGTACGAGGACGTCGACGAAGCTGTCCAGGAAAGCCTGCACCACGCCAGCCAGGGCCAGGGCAACCGGTTCCTCGATCATCCGATGTGGCGCGAGAACCGTCGGTCGGCCGACGTCGGCGACCCGGGACGCGTCGCAGGAGGTGACAGCGAAGGTGGCAGCGGTCCCGAGATCACCTCAACCTGATATGTCACGGCCACGGCGGTTGTTTCTGAGCCACACGTCGGAATTGGCGCGGCTTCCGGTGGGGCGGTCGTTTGTGGGGGCGGTGGAGCGGGCGGTGTCCCGGGCCGGGGACGCCATTGCGGAGATGGCGTATTTCGAGCTGCCCTGACCAATTCGGGTGGGCATGATCCGGCTCGTCGACTTCACGGTGGCGGCGTGGTCACCAAGATCCATCAGTGATTGCGGGAAGATCGGGTGGCCCACGCCGCAGATGTGTTTCCCGCTGGGCATTTTACCGCAGGCCAAAGTTCGTTTCGTCGATCCCACACCTGCTACTGCCCTGGTTGCCAGCCGGGGCGGCACGCGGGCCCTTACGTCGGGTGCCGGTAGGCCGGGTGTGGGGTATTCCGGCCGTCGGTCATCCATCCACACGGATCACGAAGTTGACAGCTGTGCGACGAACGCGAGACCGAAGAACAACAGTATCAAGCCCAACCAGAAATAGCTGATGACGAGACCGGCGGTGGCTAGACCACGACCCTCTTCTCTGGTGCGACGGATTTGGTAGTGGGCGACGTGCCCGAAGGCGATCCCCAAAGGGAAGAACAGGAACGCGAACACCAGCGCCAAGATTGCCATGGCGTTGGTGGGCGGTACAGGGATGTAGAAGTGGGGGAGAGCTTGCTGCTCGGGCTGTGTTTGACTTGAGTGAGTCATGGGTCCTGCTCCTATCTTAGTCAGGTTGGCGGGATCCGGCCCTGGAGCGGTCGCTACCGCCGGGACGGCTTCACTTCAACTACTATCGGCGCCGTTTCCTCTGAATGGAAGGTGGTTGTCCGCACTCTTGCCAGGTGGCTAGCCGCTATTGCTGTCTAGTGGCTAGCCACCATGGTCAACGATCGATTTCGGGCTTATGCTCACACGGGTGGCGTTAGCTATTGAGCGGCTAGAGTGATGAGCCATCTAGCGAAACCGGGCACCGTGCGACTGGCGCGGGCGGATCCGGATGTTCACGCTGCTGGTCGGCGGCGTGTATTTAGACCGTCGCCCGAGTACGAGCCTCATATATTTGCTGCGAAGGGGATGACTGTTTGTGACACTGGTGCGGTGCGCGGGCTCCAGTTCCTGGTCGTGGCAGCGGCGCTGCTGCTGGGGGTGGGCATCGCCGTGGCGGTGCTGGCCACCAATCGTGCGGTCTTCCCGGTGGTGTCGGTGGTGGTCACCCTGATCGTCGGGTGGACGTTTGTGGGGGCGGGTTTGATGGTGTGGCGCCGCCGCCCGGACAGCCGGGTCGGCGTGCTGATGTGCGCGGTGGGCCTGTCCTGGCTGCTGACCCTGTTGATCCGATCGAGCCAGGAGTGGTTGTTCGCTCTCGGTGCCTTCATCAACGCTGTCCCGCTGGTGATGTACGGGCATCTGCTACTGGCTTTCCCCAGCGGGCGCCTAGAGTCCCGCCCGGCTAAGGTTGTGGTCGCGCTGGCCTACATCGAGGCGATCGCGGTGCAGCTGGCAGTTCTGATGCTCATCCCTGACCTGTGCCCCGGCTGCCCGACCAATCCAGTTGCGATTTTGTCGAATTCCGCGATCGGCCGGGTCCTGGGGTGGGCCCAAGGGATCGTCGGACTCGCGCTGATCGCGGCGGCTTTGGGTATCCTCGCCGGAAGATGGGGCCGGGCTAGCTTGGCCCAACGCCGCGTGATGGCACCGGTGTTGATGACCGCGCCCATCCTCTACTTAACCACGTTCGCCCTCCTCAGCACACGGCTGGGATATCCGCAGGTCTACAGCACCTTGTCTCTCGTGCTGGAGTGGATTTTCACGTTCACAGCGACCGCGAGCGCACTTGGGTGTTTAGTGGGGCTACTGCGTAGCAGCCTGGACCGGGCCGGCGTTGCCGAGTTGGTCGTGCGGCTAAGCCGGACCGCGCGCGCCGGTCAGCTTCAGCAGGCGCTGGCCGCTGCCTTGCATGACCCGTCGCTGTCGGTGTTGTACTGGATTCCCGAGCAGGAGCGTTTCGTGGATCCGGATGGGCGACCGGCGGTCCTGCCCAGCCCAGCCGAGCGCCACCGGGTTGCCACCCTCGTCGAGCGCGACGGCAGCCGCATCGCCGCTCTGGTCCACGACCCCGTACTCAATGAGGACCCCAAGTTATTGGACGCGGTGTGTGCCGCCGCTGGGTTCGCGCTGGACAACGAGCGCCTGCAAGCCGAGCTCCGGGCCCGGTTAGAGGAGTTGGCCGCATCCCGTGCCCGGTTGGTGAGTGCCGCTGACATCGAGCGCCGCCGCATCGAACGCAACCTGCACGAT
>DASTBN010000118.1:0-10569 GCA_035712045.1 Pseudonocardiaceae bacterium | reverse complement strand
GGTGCGGTGGAACCGCACCCGTGCCCCGATCATCTCCGGTGCTACGCCTGTGTGAGCTGGCCCCACTAGCTGGCAGACTGGTCGCCGTGGCCTCGGCCGGATCTTTCCCCGCCCCTCGGGTGCTTGTGCTGTGGGACATCGACCACACCCTGATCGAGACCAGAGGAGTCGGGTTCACGATCTATCAGCGGGCGTTCCCCGCCGCGACCGGCCGGCCACTCGGCAAGCTGGCCCAGATTTCTGGCCGGACCGAGTTAGGCATCATGCGTGAGACGCTACGTGTTAACGGAATAGAACCAACAGGCGAATCAGTTACTAAACTTGCGACCGCTCTAATTGACGGTTACGAGAGAGCCCGCGAAGAACTGGCCGCCACTGGGCGGGCACTACCAGGCGCCACGGCGGCACTCGAACGGCTGGCAACAGCACCCCAGGTGTATCAGGGAGTGCTCACGGGCAACCTTCGCGACGTGGCGCGCATCAAGCTGGAGATATTCGGCCTGGATACCCGGCTCGACCTGGAAGCTAGCGCCTACGGTGACGACCATAGCGAACGACCGGAACTTGTCGCTATTGCGCAAGCACGCGCGTCCGGCCGCACTGGAACCCTCTTCGACAACCAGCACACCGTCCTTATCGGAGACACCCCCCAAGACATCGAAGCGGGCTTAACCGCGGGTGTGCGAGTCATCGCGGTAGCCAGCGGCAAAACCAACCTGGAACAATTGCGTACAGCCGGGGCGACCATCACCGTGAACGACCTAACAGACTCAGAACACATCGCACAACTAATCACTCACATCGCGACAGAGTGATGAACGTATTGTCGAGCGTCCGCACAGTCCTCGGTTTCTCGTCTTGAGCGTCAGGCCGATCTCTACGTCTCGACGCTGCGCCGATACATCGAAGCCATCGGCGATTGGTTGGGGATCCACGCTGTGTTCCCGACCGCGACGCCGAGCTGCGACTCGACGACTTCGAGGCTACTCTCCGGCCGCACACCTTGAAGTTGATCACATAGTGCCGCCTTCGTGATCACGACATGTCAGCCAGCATCACACTCTGCGGTCGCCGTACCAGGCGCCTACCGGACCGCGAAATTCGCCGTCGAAGGCTTCCGCCGACTTTCCAGCCAAACCCAGCCGCTGTCCCTGGCCGGGTTCAGCCCGGTATCTTGCACGCTGGCCTGTATCGATAGTTGACTGCTGGGGATGGATCATCCCGACTTTAGGTGGAGAACTGCGATGGCGGATCTGGTGGTCCTGGGTTTCGACAATCGGCGCGACGCTGAGGAAGTGTTTGAGCTAGGCGCCTCGTTGCAGGGAGAGGAGCTGCTTGACCTGGAAGACGCCGCGTTGGCGTGGCGTGATGACAAGGGCAGGGTGCGCATCCACCAGGCGATCCCCACTACCCAAGCAGGAGCCGCGACGGGCGGATTGAGCGGCGCGCTGTGGGGATCCCTGTTGGGGTTGTTGTTCCTCAACCCGCTGGCCGGCCTCGTAGTGGGCGGGGTCACTGGCGCGGCGGCGGGGGCGGCGACCGGCGCCCTCACCGACATCGGCATCAATGACGACCTGATCCGCCGCATCGGGGAGCAATTGCAGCCCGGGAAGGCGGCGGTGTTCGCCCTGATCCGCCGCTCCACCCCGGACCGGGTGACGGAGGCCGTCAAGCGCTACCACCCCACGGTGCTGCACACCAACTTGACCAGAGACCGGGAAAAGGACCTCGTGAAGGCCCTACAGGCCTGATCAAGTCAGCTGCCCGACAAGCTGGTTCAGCGTGGCCGCATGAAGCAAGCGATCGGGTGCACCGGCTCACCGTTTGGTCCTGTCGTGGCCATGTTCGGTGCCGCCATGCTGGTCTGGGTGGACGTGGCAGGCGGCACCAGCCACGGGGTGATAGGGAGCATTCCACATGGCGAAGGCAGTGGGTATCGATCTTGGTACGACGAATTCGGTGATCGCGGCGTGGGAGGGCGGTCAGGCGGACGTGATCCCTAATGCCGAGGGGGCGCGCACGACGCCGTCGGTGGTGGCGTTCACCGAGGTCGGTGAACGGCTGGTAGGGCAGCTGGCGCGGCGCCAGGCGATCCTGAACCCGAAGGGCACGATCTATTCGGCGAAGCGTTTCATCGGCCGGCGATTCGAGGAGGTAAGCGAAGAGGCGCGGGCGGTGGCATTCGATGTGGTGGCCGGACCGAATGGGGAGGCTCGCCTCGACGTCCGGGGTAAGAAGTACACGCCGGAGGAGATCAGCGCCCAGGTCTTGCGCAAACTGGCCGATGATGCGGGGAAGTTCCTCGGTGAGCGGGTCACCGAGGCGGTGATCACGGTCCCGGCCTATTTCAACGATGCGCAGCGTCAAGCCACCAAGGACGCGGGCAAGATCGCAGGGCTGCGGGTACTGCGGATCATCAACGAACCCACCGCAGCGGCGCTGGCCTACGGGCTGGACAAGCGAGCACATGAGACGGTGCTGGTGTTCGACCTGGGTGGCGGCACATTCGACGTCAGCATCCTGGACGTCGGTGACGGCGTGGTGGAGGTGCGCTCCACCGCCGGGGACACCCACCTCGGCGGGGACGACTTCGACCGGCACCTGGTCGACTACCTGGCCGAGGAGTTCCAGCGCGAGAACGGCATCGACTTGCGCGCCGACCCGCAGGCGCTGCAGCGGCTGTTCGAGGCCGCGGAAAAGGCCAAGGTCGAGCTGAGCTCGGTAACCCAGACGCAGGTCAGCCTGCCGTTCGTCACCGCCGACGCCACCGGGCCCAAGCACCTGCAGGCCACCATCACCCGCTCGAAGTTCGAGCAACTCACCACCGATCTGGTGGAGCGAACGCTCGACCCGGTCAAGCAGGCCATGAGCGACGCGAAGGTCACCGCCAACGACATCGACGAAGTGATCCTGGTCGGCGGGTCGACCCGGATCCCAGCGGTGCAGAACCTGGTCCGCCGGCTGACCGGCGGCAAGGACCCGAACATGAGCGTCAACCCCGACGAGGTCGTCGCGATCGGCGCGGCGATCCAGGCCGGGGTGCTCAAGGGCGAGGTCTCCGATGTGCTGTTGCTGGATGTGACACCACTGTCACTGGGGGTGGAGACCCGCGGCGGGGTGATGACCAGGATCATCGAGCGCAACACCACCATCCCGGCCCGGCGCAGCGAGGTGTTCTCCACCGCCGAGGACAACCAGTCCGCCGTGGATGTCGTGGTTCTGCAGGGAGAACGGGAACGGGCAGCGGATAACCGGGTGCTGGGCCGGTTCCGGCTGGAGAACATCCGGCCCGCCCCGCGCGGAGAGCCCCAGATCGAGGTCACCTACGACATCGACGCCAACGGCATCGTCAACGTCACCGCCCGGGACCGCGACACCGGCGCCCAGCAGAGCATCACCATCAGCGAGAGCTCCAACCTCGACTCCGCCGAGATCGAGCGCATGGTCGCCGAAGCCGAGCGTAACCGCGCCGCCGATGCGCAGCTGCGGCAGGAAATCGACGCTCGCAACGAGCTCGACACCCTCGCCTACCAGGTGCAACGGCGCCTCGATGAGCTCGGTGCGGACGCGCCAGCGCATGAGAAGGCCCGGGCCGGGCTGCTCGTCGGCGAGGCCAGGCAAGCGATCCAGGAGCAGGCACCGCTGCAGCGCGTGCGTGAGCTGGCCAGTGAGCTCCAGCAGGTTCTCCAGGCGCTGCTGGCCCGGGCCGGTGGTGGGGGCTCGCCGGGCGGGTCATCCAGAGAACCGGGGTCCGCAGGCGATGACGATGTCATCGATGCTGAATTCGACCGCAGCTGAGGGCAGCGGGATGCATCCAACCTCACCAGAAGCGCACCCTGATCCAGCGCGGGCCGGGCTCGATCCGGGCGCCGAGGACACGGTGGCGGCGCCGGACGCCACCACGCCGGACGCCACCACAGCCGCCTTGGAGGACCAGCTGCGCCGGGCCCTGGCCGACTTGGACAACCTGCGCAAAAGACACGCCCGGGAACTGGAGCGGCAGCGGATGGCCGAGGCGGGCCGGGTAGCCGCCGCCTGGCTGCCAGTGCTGGACAACCTGGACCTGGCGCTGGGCTACGCCGAGGCCGATCCGTCAACGATCATCGAAGGGGTCCGGGCGGTGCGGGACCAGGCCCTGGCTGTGCTGGCCAACCTCGGGTTCTCCCGATATGACGACGTGGGTGTCCCGTTCGACCCGGCCCGGCATGAGGTCGTCACCGTGGTCGATGACCCGGATGCCCAGCCCGGCACGGTGATCCGGGTGTTGCGACCGGGCTATGGCAGCCCGGAGCGGCAGCTGCGGCCAGGCTCAGTAACCGTTGCCGGACGCCGAGGGTGACGCTGCGATGGCAGGCGACTACTACGAGGTACTCGGGGTCTCCCGGACCGCGAGCGCTGAGGAACTTCAGCGGGCGTACCGCAAGCTGGCACGGCAGCACCACCCCGATGTGAACCAGGACCCCGGCGCTGAGGAACGCTTCAAAGAGATCAGCGAGGCCTACAGCGTATTGTCCGATCCAGATACCCGCAGGCGTTACGACCGGTTCGGACCCGATTTCCGGCAGATCCCGGAAGGCTACGAGGCCTATGCCGACGCCGCCCCCGGCGGAGAACGGGGCTGGCCTGGTAACTCGCCATTCGGTGGCGGCCGGGTCTGGGTGGACTCCGACATCGGCGAGAGATTCGGCGCCGGAGGCATTGATTTCGAGGGTCTCTTCGGCGGCTTGTTCGGTTCCCGGGGCCCGGCCGGTCCGGTTCCCGGGGCGGATCAGCTGGCCGAACTGGAGCTGTCGGTGGAGGAGGCCTATCGGGGCGGCTTGCGGCGCATCACCCTCTCCGGTGCGGGCGAGCCCACCAGCTTCGAGGTGACCATTCCGCCCGGAGCCGCCGACGGGCAGCGTATCCGCCTGGCTGGCCGGGGTGGGCAGGGTTCCGGCGAGGCTCCCCCGGGGGATCTGTACCTGGTGGTGCGGATCGCGCCACACCCCCGATACCGGGTGAGCGGGCGGGATATCTCGGTGGATTTGCTCCTGGCCCCGTGGGAGGCGGCGCTGGGAGCGACCGTGCCGGTGCTCACCCCCGGAGGCGAGGCCAAAGTGCGGGTGCCAGCGGGGTCATCGTCGGGCCGCCGGTTGCGGTTACGGGGGGAAGGCATGCCCAACCCGCGCGGCACACCCGGTGACCTGTACGCCGAGCTGAAGATCACGGTCCCTCGGCGCTTGACACCGCGGGAGCGCGAGCTGTTCGAGGCGCTGTCCAGCGATTCGGCTTTCGACCCGAGGAGCAGTACGTGACAGGTTACTCACTGGTGCGCGTGTCCCGGCTCAGCCTGGACGATTTCGCCGCACGAGCCGGGACACATCCTGAGCTTCTCCGCCGGTGGGTGGCGTTAGGCCTGCTGGAACCGACCCAGGACGCGAGTGGCCGGTTGTGGTTCGCGGCGACGCAGCTGCGATCAGTGGCCCGGATCCATCGGCTCCGGGCCGGGTTGTCGGTGAACTACGCCGCACTCGGGCTGGTGATGGAGTTACTCGACCGTATCGAGGTGCTTGAAGAGCAGCTACGCGCCACCGGTGCACCCCTACCCGACAGCGGCGCTCGCGGGCCGTCATCGGTGGCGCGGTGCGAGGAGTGATCCGTCGTGGATATGAACCGCTTGACCCAGCGCTCGCAGGAAGCGCTCCAGCAGGCCCAGACGGTGGCGTCGCGGTTTGGGCACACCGAGACGGACGGGGAGCATTTGCTGCTGGCCCTGCTCGACCAGTCCGACGGGCTGGTCCCCCGGCTGCTGGCGCAGTTCGACGTCGATATCGGCGCGCTCAGGACAGCCGTCGAGGGTGATCTGGCGCGCAGGCCGCGGGTGAGCGGGCCCGGCGCCGCCCCGGGACAGGTGTTCCTCACCCAGCGGCTGTCCCGGTCGCTGGACGCCGCCGAGCGGGAAGCGAAGCGGCTCAAAGATGAGTACGTCTCGGTTGAGCATCTGCTGCTCGCCTTAACCGACGAGGGCGCCTCCAGTGCTGCGGGGCGCCGGCTCACCGAGTTCGGCGTGACCAGGGAGGCGTTCCTGTCCGCGCTGACTCAGGTACGAGGCAACCAGCGGATCACCTCCGCGACCCCGGAAGGAGCGTACGAGGCGCTGACCAAATACGGGCAGGACCTGGTCGAGGCGGCCCGCTCCGGGAAGCTCGACCCGGTGATCGGCCGGGACGCCGAGATCCGTCGGGTGATCCAGATCCTGAGCCGTAAATCCAAGAACAATCCGGTGCTGATCGGCGACCCCGGGGTGGGCAAGACCGCCATCGTGGAGGGGCTGGCCCAGCGGATCGTGCGCGGCGATGTCCCGGAAGGGCTGCGCGACAAGACGATCTTCGCGCTGGACCTGGGATCCCTGGTCGCGGGTGCCAAGTACCGGGGTGAGTTCGAGGAACGGCTCAAGGCGGTGCTCTCCGAGGTCAACGCTGCCCAGGGCCGGATCCTGCTGTTCGTCGACGAGCTGCACACCGTCGTGGGCGCCGGCGCCGCGGAAGGAGCGATGGACGCGGGCAACATGCTCAAGCCGATGCTGGCCCGCGGTGAGCTGCACATGATCGGCGCGACCACGCTGACCGAATACCGCAAACATATAGAAAAGGACGCCGCGCTGGAGCGCCGCTTCCAGCCAGTGCTGGTCGACGAGCCCAGCGTCGAGGACACCATCTCCATCCTGCGCGGGCTGCGCGAACGGCTGGAGATCTTCCACGGAGTCCGCATCCAGGACAGCGCGCTGGTCGCCGCCGCGACGCTGAGCCACCGGTATCTGACCGACCGGTACCTGCCAGACAAAGCGATCGACCTGGTCGATGAGGCGTGCGCGCGGCTGCGCACCGAGATCGACTCGATGCCCGCCGAGCTGGATGAGGTGACCCGGCGAGCGATGCGCCTGGAAATCGAGGAAGCCGCGCTGGCCAAAGAGACCGACCCAGCCAGCCTCGCACGGCTTGAGGCGCTCCGCCGCGAGCTCGCTGACCTGCGCGCCGAGGCCGACGCGATGCGGGCGCAGTGGGAAGCCGAGCGGCAGGCCATCCGCCGGGTCCAGGAGGTGCGCGCCGAGCTGGAACGGGTCCGCCGGGAGATCGAGGACGCCGAACGCGCCTACGACCTCAGCCGTGCCGCCGAGCTGCGCTACAGCACCCTGGCCGATCTGGAACGTCGGCTAGCCGCCGAAGAGGAACGGCTCGCCCTCAAGCAGGGCGAGCGCCGACTGCTGCGCGAGGTCGTTACCGAGGACGAGATCGCGGAGATCGTCTCGGCCTGGACCGGGATCCCGATCAGCCGCCTGACCGAGGGCGAGCGGGACAAGCTGCTGCGACTCGATGAGATCCTGCACGAGCGGGTCATCGGGCAGGACGAGGCGGTCCGGCTGGTCGCCGACGCCATCATCCGCGCCCGCTCCGGGATCAAAGACCCACGCCGCCCGATCGGGTCGTTCGTGTTCCTCGGCCCCACCGGGGTCGGGAAAACCGAGCTGGCCAAGACCCTCGCTGCGGCGCTATTCGACTCACCGGAGAACATGGTCCGCATCGACATGAGCGAATACCAGGAACGGCACACCGTCAGCCGCCTGGTCGGCGCCCCGCCCGGTTACGTCGGCTACGAGGAAGGTGGCCAGCTCACCGAGGCCGTCCGGCGCAAACCCTACGCGGTAGTGCTCTTCGACGAGATCGAAAAAGCGCACCCCGACGTGTTCAACACGCTCCTGCAGGTCCTCGACGACGGCCGGCTTACCGACGCGCAGGGCCGCACCGTCGATTTCCGCAACACCGTGCTGATCATGACGTCGAACATCGGCTCGCAGTACCTGCTGGACGGGGTGACGGCGCAGGCGGAGATCATCCCGGAGGCCCGCGATCTGGTGATGGGTGAGCTGCGCAGACATTTCCGGCCTGAGTTCCTCAACCGGATTGATGACATCGTATTGTTCACTCCGCTGACCCCTGCCGAGATCGAGCGGATCGTCGAGCTGATGTTCGATGATCTCCGGGACCGGCTGGCGCAGCGGCGGATGACCTTGGAGGTCACCGACGCGGCCCGCCGGTTCATCGCCGCGCAGGGCTTCGACCCCGTCTATGGTGCCCGCCCGCTGCGCCGGTTCATCGCCCGCGAAGTCGAGACCCGCATCGGCCGCGCGCTGCTCACCGACGCGATCCCCGACGGCGCGACCATCCAGATCGACCTCAAGGGTGACCAGCTCACCGTCACCCACGACGAGCCCTCCACCAGCACGGCGGCGTGAGACCGAAAGCGCGACGGGCCATCCCCTGACACAACCCAAGGAGGCCGCGATGAGCACGGCGGATGCCCGGAGCGACGACGCGAGCGGGATCGTGAGCGTCAAAAACATCGACATGAAGGTCGAGGTGGTCGTCATACCTGTCGCTGATGTCGACCGCGCGACGGAATTCTACGGGAGCCTTGGGTGGAGGCTGGACGTCACGCCGCCCGGCGTTGTCCAGTTCACCCCGCACGGCTCGGCGTGCTCGGTCCAATTCGGCGCGGACCTCACGTCGGCCGCGCCTGGTTCAGGCAAGGGGTACCTGATCGTCTCCGACATCGAGGCCGCCCGGGACGCGCTGGTCGCCGCGGGCATCGAAGTGGGCGAGGTCTTCCATGTCGGCCCGGATGGCCGGGTCAGCGGTCCGGATCCAGAACGTCGCAGCTACCGCTCGCGCGCCCTGTTCAGCGATCCCGATGGCAATGAGTGGCTGCTGCAGGAGGTCACGACCCGGCTTCCGGGGCGCATCGAGGCTGGCGCGACTTCGTTCGGCACCGCACGTGACTTGGCGAGCGCGTTTCGGCGTGCGGAGGCCGCCCACGGCGAGCATGAGAAGCGCACCGGGCAGCGCGACGCGAACTGGCCCGACTGGTACGCCGAGTACATGATCGCGGAGCAGGCGGGCGAGGAGCTGCCGACGTGACCGAAACGGGGATCAGCCCGATGCGGCGGGTGGGTCGGCGAACACGCCGTGCAGCATTCCGGTGGCCTGCCCGACCTCGATGAGATACCCGTCTGGGTCGCGTAGGTAGCAGCGCAGCTCGGCTTTGCGGTCCAGCGGTTCGGTCAGGAAATGCGCGCCTTTCGCCCGGGCGTCGGCGTAAAAGGTGGCGATATCAGCCACCCGAATATTGAGGAACGCTGATACCGGGTCCCCCGGCTCGGGTGGGGTCAGGATAATGTCGGGTTTGTCTGGGGTTGGGCCGCCGCCGGGGTTCATGATGATCCAGCTATTGGCGATCCGGACGATGGTGGGGTTTTCGGCCAGCACAACCTGCCCAGCGAAGATGCCAGCGTAGAACTCCCGCGAGACCGCGACGTCACGCACGGTCAGGAAATGCGTCACCACCAGCCCTTGGCGGGGTGCGGGCAGGTCATCGCGGTGCGCCATTGGTTGTCTCCTCAGGTCAGCCAGCCTGGGCTGCGCGGCCGACCGCCGCGAAGTCGTCGGGGTCCAGATCGATTCGGGCGGCCGCCACGTCTTCCTCGAGGTGTGCGACCGAGGCGGTGCCGGGGATCGGCAGGATGACGGGTGCGCGCCGCAGCAGCCAAGCGAGCGCGAGCTGGCCTGCGGTAATGCCCAGCCGGTGGGCGATGGCCTCCAGCGGCGTGCCCTTGTGGGCGAGCCTGCCGGTCGCCAGCGGGAACCACGGGATGAACGCGATGCCTTCCCGGTCGCAGTAGTCCAGCACGTCCTCGGCGCTGCGATCGACCAGATTGTAGAGATTCTGCACAGAGACGATCCCGGTGACCGCGCGGGCGGCGGTGATCTGCTCGACCGACACCTGGGAGAGCCCGATGTGGCGGACCTTGCCCTCCCCCCGCAGCCGGGCGAGCTCACCGACCTGGTCCTCGATCGGCACAGCGGGGTCGACCCGGTGCAGCTGCAGCAGGTCGATGCGCTCGACGCCGAGGTGGCGGAGGTTGAGCTCGGTCTGCTGGCGCAGGTATTCCGGGCGTCCCAGGGGCGCCCATCGGTCAGGCCCCTGCCGGGTGAAACCGACCTTGGTGGCGATGACCAGGTCGCCCGGGTACGGGTGCAGCGCCTCGCGGATGAGCGCGTCACTGACGAAGGGGCCGTAAGCATCGGCGGTGTCGATAAGGGTGATGCCAAGTTCTACCGCGCGGCGCAGCACCCGGATGGCTTCGTCGTGGTCCCGGGGTGGTCCCCAGACGCCGGGACCGGTCAGCCGCATCGTCCCGTAGCCCAGGCGGTGGACCGGGAGGTCGCCGCCGAGAGCGAATGTGCCGGAGGCGGCGGCGAGCCGCTGGCTGCCGTAGGCCGTCATGGTCCTCCTCGGAGTGCTACCTCGGGACCGTCCCGTCAGCCGCGGTGACCGCGCCCAGGGTAACCGCGCTGACACGCTGGGGCGCGAACAGCGCGATTGCGTGGGACCCGCCCTCGATCTCGACCATAGTGGAACCCATCGCAGTCTGTTACTGGTATCGCTCTGGTTAACTGGGGGCGGAGTCGGAACTGGGCGGCCAGATCGTCATCAGTTGGTCCGCGGATCGGTCACCATCGACGACGAGCAGCG
>DASTBN010000117.1:0-2454 GCA_035712045.1 Pseudonocardiaceae bacterium | reverse complement strand
ATATCACACAGCTGATCCTGGATGATCACGATACGTTCCGGCGGAAATTCGCCGCCCTCGACGAGGCCAAGACTCCCGAGCGGCTCCGCGCGCTCTGGGAACCGCTCGCCGCCCTGCTCGAGCTGCACGCCGCCGCTGAAGAGGCCATCTTCTACCCCCAGCTGCTGCGCCGGGGCGATGACGCCCAGGATGAGACCGTAGACGCGATCGGGGACCACAACGACATCCGGGATGGCGTGCGCGCAGCGGGCCAGCACCCCATCGGCCACCCACAGTGGTGGGAGGGCGTCTGGCGGGCTCGCAGAGCGAACAGCGAGCACATGGCCGAGGAAGAGGACGACGCCCTCGCCGACTTCCGGCGCAACACCTCACCGGGCCTGCGAGACGAGCTAGGCCGTCGTTTCCTCGAATTCAAGAGCAGCCACGCCGACGCCGATGACCTCGACACCAGCGATAAGGATCCGCAGGAATACATCAGCGACGTCACTGCGGAGATCTCCTCTGGGGGGACCAGCACATAGGCATTCGGGAGGCGGTGTTCCACGGCTGGCTGGCCTGCTAGTCACCGCCCTGGATGCGGTGCTAGCACCGCATCCACCGGAATGCTGCGTTCAGCTGCGCGCCTGCTCCGGAAGCCCGCGCATAGGAATCGCGGCGTTACTTGACAGTATTGGAAATCTCCCCATCTGATGCGTTAGTGAATGCGGGCGCCGCCGGTTACCAGTAGTGCCGCCGTCCGCCGATGGCAGTTCCGGCGGTGCCGAGCAATGCCAGGATCGCCCCGATCACAACCAGGACGATCCCGAGAATCCACAGGATATGGATTCCCAGCAGGTAGCCAATGACGAGCAGTATAATGCCGAGCACGATCACGATTCCTCCTGCGACCTCGCGGGACCTCACCAGTCCCCCTGGTATCGACATTCCCGTTTTGGGCATGTTTTAAACCCGATGTGAACGTGCGACGATGCTGAGCGAATCACGCCCGGCGCCGGATGATTACCCCGGACTCCGGCGGGGAATACCGGTGGGTCAGCCGCGCGGTCATCACACAAGCTGGGAACTCGAGTCCCGGCGGGCCAGTGCGGCGCGAAGGAGAGACGAGATGACCACGAACACTGGACTGGCGACCTATCTCAACGATCATCTGGCCGGTGCCGTCGCCGGTAGCGAACTAGCGAACAAGATCGGCTCCGAGTATGCGGACACGCCGTTCGGGCCGTTCCTCACCGAGCTGGCCCGCGACATCGAGCAGGACAAGACAACACTGGAACAGCTGATGCATCGGCTCAGCATCACACCCAGCCCGGTGAAACAGCTGGCTGGATGGTTCGGCGAGAAGCTCAGCAGGCTCAAGCTGAGCGATGCCATGACCGCTGATCAGGACCTCAAGCGCCTGCTGGAGTTCGAGGCCTTGTCTCTGGGCATCGAAGGCAAGCTGGCGATGTGGCGGGCGCTGATCGAGGTGAGTCAGTCACACCCAGAGCTGGCCGCCACCGACCTGGCGACGCTGGCCAAGCGGGCGGAAAGCCAGCGCGCCACCCTTGAGGACCACCGGATCCAGATCGTGAACCAAGCCCTGATCGGCTGATCTGAGCCGCTAGGGGGCATCGGTGGCCGGCGCGGGTGCGGGGCGCTGGCCACGGAGCGCTGGCACAGCCTGGTGGATGATAGCGGCCACGGGCACGGCGATGATCGCTCCGACGATACCGGCGAGCACGGTGCCGACAGCGAAGGCGAGACCGATCGCGAGCGGATGCAGCCGCACAAAGCGCCCAACGATCATCGGCTGAAGCAGATGGGTTTCGAGCTGGCTCTGCGCGAGCAAGACTCCCAGCAGAATGAGTGCCGCCAGCCAGCCCTGGCTGCCGAAGGTGACCAGGACGACCAGCCCGCCCGCGCCCAGGGTGCCGATGAACGGGATGAACGCGCCGAGGAACACCAGCACACCGAGGGGCACCGCGAGCGGCACGCCCAGCAGCGACACCGCGACTCCGGTCACGAGGCCGTGGATAGTGGCGATGATGGCGGTGCCCCGCACGTAACCGGTGATGGTGATCCAGGCGCTGCGCCCGGCCAGATCGACACGATACGACTCGCGCGCCGGCAGCGGGCTGATCAGCCAGCGCCAGATCCGCTCGCCGTCATAAAGCAGGAAGAACGCGATGAACAACGTCAGCGCGGTCAGGGTGAGGAACTCCAGGAGATAACCCGCGCCCGTGGTGAGGTAGCCGATGGCCTGGCTGCGGTTGCGCTGGAGCCAGTCGACCACTGCGCGCTCGGCCTGATCAAGCTGGAGCTGAGCCAGGCCGTGGCCGACCAGATCCTCCCGGATCCGGTGGATGGTGTTGGCCACCTGCTCGATCAGCGAGGGCAGTTCCCGGGCGAATCGGATGCCGATCAGGTATCCCATGCCGGCTAGCACGAAAACTCCCAGCAGTAGCGTGAGCAGCG
>DASTBN010000116.1:0-7641 GCA_035712045.1 Pseudonocardiaceae bacterium | reverse complement strand
CGTGCCAGCGCGACGACCCGGGCGGCGAAGGGCTGCCACGCCTGGGCGATGTCCTCGTGCGCCCGCGCCAGGTGATCCGGATCGAGCTGATCGGGAGGGAAGACACCGGGGTCGTCGTGATGGGCCCAGGAGAGCACCGTGGCGGGCGAGGTTTCGATGTGGCACTGCACGCCGTACCCAGCTGTGCCAACCAGGAAGGCCTGGTTCGGGTATCGGGGTGAGGAGGCCAGCAGGGTGGCGCCTGGCGGCAGCTGGTGGATCTCGTCGTGGTGGAACTGGATGACGTCCGGGGTCAGCGGCAGCTCGGCGAACAGGGGGTCGTGCGCGGCGGCGTCCCGCTTGGCGATCAGCAGCGTGCCAGCCTCCGGGCCGTGAGCGGCTCGCCGCACCGCACCGCCGGTGGCCACCGCCAGCAACTGAGCACCCAGGCAGACCCCGAGCACCGGCATGTGGCGGGCGACCGCGCCAGCTAACGACTTCCGCAACGGGACCAGCCACGGATGGTCGGTGTCGTCCTGCGCCCCCATTTCGCCGCCCATGCACACCACGCCATCGAAACCATCGAGCGTGCCGGGCACCCCGTCGGCGACCGGGCGGCACAGGGTGAGCTGCGCCCCCGCAGCGGCGAGCCAGTCCCCCAGCCGCTCCGCGGGTGCCCGGTCGGAAGGTTGCACCACCAGCAGCCGTGTTGTCACGCTCGCCAGGCTAACCTGCGACAACGCGACACACCGGAGAGGACGGGGGTCAGAGGACGGGGAGGTAGGTGCGGAGTTCGTAAGGGGTGACGTGGCGGCGGTAGTTGTCCCATTCGGCACGTTTGTTGCGCAGGAAGAAATCGAAGACGTGCTCGCCGAGGGTTTCGGCGACGAGTTCGGAGGTTTCCATTTCCACGAGCGCCTCGGAGAGGTTTTGCGGCAGGGGCGCATACCCCGCAGCGCGGCGTTCGCGTTCGGACAGCGACCACACGTCGTCCTCGGCGGGGGGTGGCAGCACGTAGCTCTCGCGGATCCCGCGCAAGCCAGCCGCGAGGATCACCGCGTAGGAGAGGTAGGGGTTGCACGCCGAATCCGGGGTGCGGATCTCCACCCGGCGGCTGGACGCCTTGCCCGGTGAGTACATCGGTACCCGGACCAGGGCGGACCGGTTCGCGTGCCCCCAGCACACGGAAGAGGGGGCCTCGCCGCCGACGATCAGCCGCTTGTAGGAGTTCACCCACTGGTTGGTGACCGCGGTGATTTCCCGGGCATGGGCCAGGATGCCGGCGACGAAGGCGCGGCCGGTGCGGGAAAGCTCGTACGGATCGTCGTCGTCATGGAAGGCGTTGCGATCGCCCTCGAACAGGCTCATGTGGGTGTGCATGGCTGAGCCGGGCTGGCTGGTGTAGGGCTTGGGCATGAACGAGGCGCGCACCCCCTGGGTGATCGCGACCTCTTTCACCACGTACCGGAAAGTCATGATGTTGTCAGCCATGGTGAGCGCGTCGGCGTAGCGCAGGTCGATCTCTTGCTGGCCTGGAGCACCCTCATGGTGGCTGAACTCCACCGAGATGCCCATTTGCTCGAGCGCCTCGATGGTGTGCCGGCGGAAGTGCGGGGCGGCGTCGTGGCTGGCCTGGTCGAAGTAACCACCGGAGTCGGCGGGAACCGGCTCGGAACCGTTGTCGGGCAGGTCGCGCAGCAGGTAGAACTCGATCTCGGGATGCACGTAGCAGGTGAAGCCGGCCTCTGCGGCTCTGGACAGCGCCCGGGTCAGCACGTGCCGCGGGTCGGCCCAGGCGGGTGATCCGTCGGGCATCGTGATGTTGCAGAACATCCGCGCCGAGTAGTGCTCGCCTCTGGGGTTCTCCCAGGGCAGTACCTGGAAGGTGGCCGGGTCCGGTTTGGCGATCATGTCGGATTCGTAGGCCCGGGCGAAGCCCTGGATGGCGGATCCGTCGAAACCGATGCCGTCGGCGAAGGCGCCCTCCAATTCGGCTGGGGCCACCGACACCGACTTCAGGTAACCCAGGACGTCGGTGAACCACAACCGAACGAACCGGATATCACGTTCTTCCAGCGTGCGCAGCACGAAATCCTGCTGGCGATCCATGGGCGCAGGGTAGACGACAGTCGGTGACGCTGTGGTGGTCCGCCCCCTACGATGACCACATGCGCCGTGTTGCCGCCCTTTTAGCTGCCCTCCTCTCCTCACTGATCATCGCCTTCGTCACGGCCTGCGCGGGGATGGGCGGAACGTCCGGCACGCTGCCTGGGGGTGCCACGCTGCTCGCCGATTCCGCCAAGGCGATGCGGACCGTCACCTCCACCCGCTTCGCCCTCGACGTCACGGGCAACACACCCGGGGTTCAGCTGCGCTCAGCGGAGGGCCAGCTGACCAAAGACGGATCGGCGAAAGGTGTCGCCAGGGTCGACGAGGGCCGCCAGCTCCTCGAACTCGAGTTCGTGATCATCGGGCAGGACCTCTATCTGAAGCCACCCACGGGCGGGATCCAGAAGCTGCCGTTGTCCTTCGCCGGAGCGGTCTATGACCCGTCGGTGATCCTGAACCCGGACAAGGGCATCGCGGCGGCGCTCGCCAGCGGTAAGGACGCCTCCACGGAGGCCCGCGAGCAGGTTGATGGCGTGGACACTTACCGGTTGCAGGTGAGTTTCCCGGCCCAGCCGCTGGGCAGCCTGGTGCCTGGGCTGGCCCAGGACAAGACCAGTGACATCTGGGTCGCCGTGCAAAGCTCCCGGCTGATCAAGGCGCAGTTCCCGACCACCACCGGAAGCATTACCGCCCGCTTCTCCGAATATGACGCGCCCGCGCAGATCACCGCCCCGATCTGATACTCACCCGTCATGATGAATACGACGGCAAGCCCGGTGCGGCGCCGCAGGCTAGCACTGGTGGCTGGCGCACTGGTCACCTTGCTCGCCGCGCTGGACGCCTACGTGGTGGTCAGCCTGCTCACCCAGATGGTCCGTGACCTGGAAGTACCCATCAATCATCTGGAGCGGGCCACCCCGATCGTTACCGGCTTCCTGCTGGGCTACGTCTCGGCGATGCCGCTGCTCGGCCAGGCGTCCGACCGGTTCGGCAGGCGAGTGCTCCTGCAGGGCTGTCTGATCACGTTCGCGGCCGCGTCCGCGATCACCGCCGCCGCGACGACGCTGCCGGTGATGGTGGCGGGACGGACCCTGCAGGGGGTGGCTGGCGGGGCGTTGCTGCCGGTGTCCATGGCGCTGGCCGCCGACTTGTGGCCGGGCCGTGGCCGTTCCACCGCGCTCGGCGCGCTCGGCGCCGCCCAGGAGCTGGGCAGCGTGCTCGGCCCGCTCTACGGAGCCGCGCTCGGCGCTCTGGTCGGCTGGCGGGGAGTGTTCTGGGTGAACCTCCCGCTCGCGCTCGCCGCGATGGTCGCCGTGCAACTCGCCGTTCCCGGACGGGCCCGCTTGGCTGGTGAGCCGGCGCGGGCACCGCTGGACCTGGCCGGTGGCGGCCTGCTGGCGCTCACCCTGGGGTTGCTGGTGATTGGGTTGTACAACCCCGATCCTGAGCATTCGGTGCTGCCATCCTGGGGTCTGCCGCTGCTGGCCGCCGCCGCGGTGGCGGGAGTGGCGTTCGTGTTGTGGGAATGGCGCGCGAAGGTGCGGCTGATCGATCCGGTCGGGGTGCGGTGGCGGGTTTTCTCAAGCGCGCTGTGGGTCAGCCTGGCGGCCGGGGCGGCGTTGCTGGTGACCTTGGTCGACGTCCAGCTTTACGCCCAAACCGTGCTCGGCCGCGAGGCCACCGCCGCCACGGCGATCCTGGTCCGGTTCCTGGTGGCGCTCCCCGTCGGGGCGCTGGTCGGAGGCGTGGTAGCGAGCCGGGTGGGTGAGTTGCCGGTGGCGGCGACTGGGATGGTGCTGGCGGCATTCGCCTACCTGCTGATCGGGGGATGGTCCCCGGTGATCGAGGGATGGCCCCCGGATGTCCTCACCGCCCGCCACGACCTGGGTTTTGTCACGCTGCCACGGCTCGACACCGACCTGGCGCTGGCCGGTTTGGGACTCGGCTTGGTGATCGCGCCGGTTTCCTCGGCCGCGCTGCGAGCGACCCCAGCTGACCGGCATGGGGTGGTATCCGCCGCCGTGGTGGTGGCCCGGATGACCGGCATGCTCGTGGGCGTCGCCGCGCTGTCCGCCTGGGGCCTGCACCGATTCCACGAACTCACCGCCCAGCTGGTCACCCCGCTGCCCTTCGGTGTCAGCACGGAGGTATTCCAGCAGAAGATGGCCAGCTACCAGCTGGCGCTGCTGGACGCGCTGCGAAACCAATACCGGGAGATCTTCCGGGGCACCGCGATAGTGTGTGCGCTCGGGGCGCTTGGCGCGCTCTTCATCGGTGGCAGGGGCACTCCCCCGGCGGCTCAGGTGGCGCAGAGCGTTGAGCGCTTCGGCAGCGCCAGCCGGACCAGGTAGCTGGTCACCGCCTCATCCACGCACGGCACACCCTGCAGGGCGACGGTGTGCCGGTTTCCTTCGTAGGTGAGTAATTTCCCCCGTAGCCGACCGGCCAGGTCCACCCCGGCCTGATACGGCGTCGCCGGGTCGCCGGTTGTCGAGATCACCAGGACCGGCGGAAGCCCATCAGGCTGCGCGCCACCCCATCCACCGGTCGGTGGCGCTGGCCAGAAGGCGCACGCGTCCCGGGCCGCCGACGGTGGGTTCCCGTCATCCACGAACGGCGCGGCCTCCCGGTAGCGCTGGTCGGCTTCCCGGGCCACGGCCGGGTTGGTCACCGGGGGATCGTCGACGCAGCGGACAGCGGTGAACACGTCTTGGGTGTTGGAGTAGCCATGCGCGTCGCGCCGGTAATAGATATCGGCGAGGGCGAGCAAGGTCGACCCGTTCCCGCGGGCCAGCTCCGTGAGACCCTGGTTGAGCCTTGGCCAGAACTTGTCGGTGTAGAGCGCTTGAATGGTGCCGATCGTCGCGTCGCTGTAGGACAGCTTGCGGGCGCCCACCGCCAGTGGGGCCGCGATCAGGGGCCGTATGAGGTGCTGGAATTCCTGGTTGGCGAGGTAGTGGGGCGAGCTGCCCAGCCAGCATTGGGGCTGTTTGAGGCACCAGTCGACGAATGAGTCGAACGACTGCTGGAAAGCGGCACCCTGATTCGCCAGGCTCGACACCAGGTTGCCGGTCGGGTCCAGCGCCCCGTCAAGCACCATCGCCCGCACGTTGCCCGGGAATTGCTCAGCGTACGAGGCACCAATCCGGGTGCCGTAGGAGTACCCGAGATAGGTGAGCCTGGTGTCACCGAGCGCCGAGCGCATCACGTCCAGATCCCGGGCGACATCCCTGGTGCCGGCGTTGGCGAGCATGTCCTTGCCCGCCCGCTGGGCGCACAGCGCGGCGTAAGCCCGGTTCTTGTCCTCGGTCCGCGCGACTCCCGCCGGTGAGGTGTCCACATCGAGGTCGAGCCGCCGGGCGTCCTCTTCCTCGGTGTTCCGGCAGACGATCTTGGGCTCGCTCGCGCCCACTCCCCGGGGGTCGAAACCGACCAGGTCGAACCGGCGGCCCAGGTCAGTTCCGTTGACCGCTTTGGCCAGGGACGCGACCGCGCTCATTCCCGAGATTCCCGGGCCGCCGGGATTAAGGATCAGCGAACCCAGCCGCTCGTTCTGGCTATCGGCGGGACGGCGGAGCAGGCCGATCCGGGCGGTGCGCCCCTGCGGGCGGGCGTAGTCCAGCGGCACTTCCAGCCGGGCGCACTGGAACGCCAGGTCATCGAAGGGCTCCCGGTCATGGTCGCTGGTCACGAATGGCCGGCATCCGCCCCAGCTCAGCCGCTGGCTGTAGAACCGCTCAAGTCCCGGGGTCACGCGACCGGTGGCGCTGTGCGGAAACGGGACAGGGCCGCCATCCGGCACTACCCTTTCGCCGTCGTCATCGAGCGACCTGCTGGTGGCCGCAGCGCAACCGCTGAGCGCACAGATGATCGCCAGCACAGCAGTGGAGCGCGATAGGCGGAGCATCCGCGTGATCATAGTGACGCCACGGCGGGTCTCGGCGGCGGCCTGGAGTCAGTGAATGATGGGACCATGCCGCAGCTTCGAGTGGCGCTGGCCCAGGTGAACCCCTGTGTGGGTGATATCCTGGGGAACGCCGCAATGATCGCCGGGTGCTGCCGGGAGGCCGCTGCGGCCGGTGCGCACCTCGTGGTCTTCGGCGAGATGGCACTGACCGGGTACCCCGTGGAAGACCTGGCGCTGCGGGAGTCTTTCGTCGCCGGCTCGACACGGGCTCTCCAGGCACTGTCCGCCCGTCTCGCCGATGATCGCTGCGGGGAGCTGGCCGTTGTCGTCGGGTATCTGGATGCCGACGCCGCGGGGCCCCGTGACGCGGCGGCGGTGTTGTATCGCGGGCAGGTGGTCGCGCGCCAGTTCAAGCACCACTTGCCCAACTACGGGGTGTTCGATGAACGCCGGTACTTCATTCCCGGTACCACGCTGACTGTCTTCCGGCTGCATGGCGCGGAGGTCGGGATAGTGATCTGCGAGGACCTCTGGCAGGCGGGCGGCCCGATCACCGCGCTGGCGCGGGCCGGGGTGGATCTGGTGGTCGCGCCCAACGCCTCCCCCTACGAGCGGGCGAAGGACGACACCCGGTTCGCGCTGGTGGCCCGCCGCGCCACGGAGCTGGGGGTACCGCTGGTCTACACCAACCTGGTGGGCGGCCAGGACGAGCTGGTCTTCGACGGCGACTCGATGGTCGTGGGCGGCTGTGGCGAGCTGCTGGTCCGGGCACCGCAGTTCGCTGCGCGGATCCTGGTGCATGACCTGGAGTTACCTGGCGGATCCGGGCGGGCGGCCGGCCGGTTCGCTGGGCTTGAGGTCCGCCGGATCGTTCTCGCCGACGATCCGCTGCCGCCCTATCCGCCGTTGCCTCCCGCCGCGGCCGCCACCCCGCTGTCCGAGGAGGCCGAGGTCTGGGGCGCGCTGGTAACCGGCCTGCGGGACTACACCCATAAGAACGGATTCAGCTCAGTAGTGCTCGGCCTGTCCGGCGGGATCGACTCAGCGGTATGCGCCGCGCTCGCGGTGGACGCCCTAGGCGCCGATGCGGTGCACGGCATCTCAATGCCCTCCTCGTATTCCTCTTCGCACTCCCAGACCGACGCCGCCGACCTCGCCGGGCGAACCGGGCTGCGCTATCAGGTACGGCCGATCGCGAGCATGGTCGAGGTCTTCGTGCGTCAGCTTGAGCTGTCCGGGGTCGCTGAGGAGAACGTGCAGGCCCGATGCCGGGGCGTAATCTTGATGGCGCTGTCCAATCAGCATGGTCATCTGGTCCTGGCGACCGGCAACAAGTCCGAACTCGCCGTGGGGTATTCGACGATCTATGGCGACGCCGTCGGAGGCTTCGCCCCTATCAAAGACGTGCCAAAGACGATGGTGTGGATCCTGGCGCGGTGGCGTAACGAGGTGGCCGAGCAGCGGGGTGAAACCCCGCCGATCCCCCCGAACTCGATCAGCAAACCGCCCTCGGCGGAGCTAAGGCCAGGTCAGCTGGACACTGACTCGCTGCCCGGTTACGACGTGCTCGACGGGGTGCTCGATGACTACGTGGAAGGCGATCACGGCTTCAGCGACCTGGTGGCGGCGGGTGTGGCGCCCGAGCT
>DASTBN010000115.1:0-9035 GCA_035712045.1 Pseudonocardiaceae bacterium | reverse complement strand
ACCGGCAGGATGTTCAGCACGAACGCCAGCAGCTGGACCAGGGCGAGGAAGGACAAACCCGCCGCCAGACCGGCGGGCGGGCCGCTGAGGGCGACCGCAGCGGTGAGCGCGGCTCCCAGCGCGAGGTTGGTCAGCGGACCGGCGAGTGCCACGGCTGAGATCACCGCGCGGGACCGCAGGGCGGCCTGGTTGATCCACACCGCGCCGCCGGGAAGCGGGATGCCGCCCACCGCGAGCAGCACTATCGGTATCAGCAATGACATCACCGGGTCCGTGTACCGGCGCGGGTCGAGCGTGAGATATCCCTTCGCGCGCACCGAGCGGTCGCCACCCCGGTAAGCCGTGATGGCATGCCCGAACTCATGCAGGCATAACGCGGCCGCCCACCCGCCCAGGACCAGGAGCACGATTCCGGCGGTGAGAGCCGGGCCGGTGCCCACGGCGGCCAGGACGCCACCGGCCACGCTGGCCACGACCAGGGCGAGAAAAAGCGGGCTAGGGGCCAGGCGGGTGGTACGCATACCCACCACTGTGACGCACCGGCCCCACAGTGGGTCCATGTGGGTGGCTGTGACCGCTGAATCAACCCCCGGCGTGTCCAGGATGACACGCTGAGTACACGGGCTGGGCTGGTCTTGGTGCCTTGCATCCCCGATGACAGGGGTGTAATCACAGACTTGTTATTCTCCGCCGGTCCGGGGGCCGGGCCCGGAGGAGACAGACCGTGGAGGAACTCTATGGCGAGAAGGGTGGGCCGCCATGGATGAGCTGGACATCAGTTGGACCGCGGAGCGCGGAGGGGAGCGCCAGATCGGCTGGAGCCTGCTCGATGGGCTCGATCAGCCGGAGTGGCAGGAGCGGGCGTTGTGCGCCCAGACCGACCCGGAAGCGTTCTTCCCGGAGAAGGGTGGCTCCACCAGGGAAGCGAAGCAGATCTGTGCTGGCTGCGAGGTTCGGGCCGAATGCCTGGAATACGCCTTGGCGTTTGACGAGCGGTTCGGCATCTGGGGCGGTCTCTCGGAGCGGGAGCGCCGCAAGCTCAAACGAGGTGCCGTTTGAATTCGCCGCGTGTGGCCTGTTCTCCGCTGAGGCGGATTCCGGGTTAGCCGCCCGGAAACGTTACGGTGTTCCCCCACCAATCAGGGCTCGGCAAGGGAGGTGTCACGGTGTCACGCAGGACCCGAAGACCCGCTGGTGACGATGCCCGCGCTGCGGGAAGTTCCGGTGGTGCCGGTGGCGTCGCGGCACCCGCGCGGCCTCACGAGCCGGTCAGCGCCCGGCCCCGTCCATCGCCGTCCCCCCGGCGTCCGGACGCCGGGGGAAGCCCTGGCGGTGGCGATCAGCCGAGCATCATCGCGATGGATGACGCGGGGACCGGCACCCGGATCCGGCGGTTCCTGCTCGCGCCGCCCGCGCTGCTCACTATGGCGCTGACGGTGCTCGCCGTGCTGGTGAACCGGCACCGATTGGGCCTGGACCTGGCCGGTGGCCGGTTGCTGCCCCTGGAGAGCCTGAGCCAGACCTGGTTGTCCTACCTGGCGTCCTGGCATCCAGTGGGCGGTGGCAGCGCGGCCCCGGCGCCCGCCGCGCTGGGTGTGCTCGGCATCCTCGGGCTCCCGGTGGGATCACCGGCGGTCGCGGTGTCGCTACTGTTTCTCACCGCGCTGCCACTGGCTGGCTTGTCCGCTTACTGGGCTACCCGCACGGTGCCGGTCAGCCGTAAGAGGCGGGCACTGGTGGCCGCTGGATACGCCTTGCTCCCACCGGCCATCGCCGGGCTGGCGCAAGGTCGGCTCGATGTCATGATCCCTCATCTTCTGCTGCCGCTGGTGCTCGCCGGTGTGGTCTCCGTACTGCGCGGCGGGCCGGGCAAGCGCTCCGGTAGCGGGCTGCCCAGTGACCGGCCGCCCAGTGGCCGGTCGCACAGCGGCTGGTCGCACAGCGGCTGGTCGCACAGTGGCTGGTTGCACAGCGCGGCCGCGACCGCGCTGGGGATCGCCGTGATCGGGGCCTTCGCTCCGCTGCTCCATCTGCTGGTGCTCGCGGTCGTGCTCGTGGGTTTCGTGGTCCTTCCCGCCACCCGGGTGACGACGCTGCGCCGTGCCATTGGTTTGTTCGCGATCGTCTTGCTACCGCTCGGTCTGCTCATGCCCTGGCCGGCGGTGGTGATCCAGCGTCCCTCGGTGCTGTTGCATGGAGTGGGCGCAGTGGTGCCCGAGCGATTGCCGAGCTGGCTGCGGCTGCTCTCGCTCGATCCCGGCGGTGCGGGAGCCCTGCCCTGGGTGGGTGCGGTAGTGGTACTCGCCGCCGTCGTGGCTCTGGCTATCCGGCCAGGCAAGATGATGCTGCCCGGCCTGGGTCTGGCGGCGCTGGGCACGATCGCTGTAGTCCTGCTGGCCAGGCTGCCGGTCAGGCCGCTGGCGGGCGGCGACCCCCGGCCGGGTTTCACCGGCGGGGCGCTGTTGTTCGCTGGCTGCGGATTGCTCTGGATCGTGCTGCTCGCCGCTGGCACTGCGGAGCCTTCCTGGTGGGCCGGGGCCCAGGCCCGGTGGGGTAAGGCAGCGAAGGCGGTCTCGGCCACGCCCTGGGCCGGGCTGGCGGTGCTCTCGGTGGCGGCGATCGCGGCCGGTGGTGGCGGGCCGCTTACGGTCGGCCCGCCCGCTGGTCGTCCCGTGCTCGCGCCCTCGCTCGCGGCTGAACTGGCTCGTTCCGACACGTCGGTGCTGGTTGTCGGTGCCCGGGGGGAGCCGGTGCGGCTGACCCGGGCGCGGACCGCCCGTTTCGGTGATGATGACATCGCGCCATTGCGTGCCACCGGGGCTCGGCTAGAGCGGCTGGCCGCCGCATTGCGGGCTGGTCAGCCGGGTGAGACCTCCGCCGCCATCGCTGACGTGGCCGCGACTGGCGTGCAATTCGTGGTGCTCAACTCTCCGGAGCAAGGCGCCCGGGTGCTCGCCTCGGCTGGCACCCTGGCCCGGCCCGCGCCGCCGACCGCAGACGGCAGGCCGGTGCTGCGGGTGGCTCGCCCGGTCCCGGGCGCTGAACTGCTGGGTCCCGCACTGGCCGTGCAGGCCCGCACCGGTGCCGCCCCGCCCATCGAGCCTGGGGTGAGCGGGGTCCTGGCACCCGCCGCACCACCACAGGTCGCGGTGCGGGTGGCCGCTGGGGCGGAGGGCCGGTTGCTGGTGGTCGCGGCCAACGACGAACCGGGCTGGCGGGCCAGCGTCAACGGACATCCAGTCGAGGTGGTGCGCGGGTGGGGCCACCAGGTCGCGATCCCTGTCCGGGGCAACTCCGCCGAGGTGCGGGTGGCCCGCTCGGACCGGTTCAGGACTTCGTTGCTGCTGGTCGAGGCCGCGTTGCTGCTGCTGGTCACGGCTACCGCGCTGCCCTCCGCGCGCCGCCAGACGCGGTAGCCGAGGCAATCAGCCCTGAGGAAATTAACCCAGCGGAATCAGCGCGGTTCCGCTGGGCCTTCGATGACATCGGGATCGAGCCCCAGATAGTTCGCCACCTGCTCGATCAGCACTTCGTGGATAAGGTCGGAGAGGTCACCGTTCTGGGCCCGGTTCTCCAGCGGGCGCCGGTACAGCACGATCCGGGCTCGGGTGGGCAGCCCAGCCCGGTCGACTCCGGCGGGTACCAGCCGGGCCAGCGGTACGTTGCCGTCCTCCACCACATCAGCGCCCCAGGTGACGGTGCTCGGATCGCAGTCGGTCACTTCCGGCACCTCGTCGACGGCCACGTCCAGCTTGCCGAGCTCGGCGTGCCAGCGGTGATCTATCGGCTCCAGGGCATCCAGCACGATCGCGTCGAACCGTTCCGCGCGGCTGCGGGAGGCCGGCAGCGTGGCGGGGTACAGCAGCCCCCGCACACCGCGACCGCGCCGGTCACGGCTCCTGCGCCGGCGTGGCCGGGCGGACCGGGTCACTGTCATCCGTCGAGACTACTCGTTCCGCGCGCCTGCCGGACTCCGCGCGGGCCGCGCACTATCGTCTGCAGGTCGTGCGCAGCGCGCGGCGGTGTTCGAGAACCGGGTGCATCAACCCGGCTGTTGCCACGCTCACGTTCGTCTACGCCGATTCCACCGCCGTGGTGGGGCCGCTGGCCACCTACAGCGAACCGCACTCTTATGACTTGTGCGAGCGGCATGCGCTGCGGCTGACCGCGCCCCGGGGCTGGGACGTCGTCCGCCACGACGGCGGGTTCGCCGAGCCGGAGCCGTCGGTGGACGATCTCACCGCGCTGGCCGAAGCGGTCCGCGAGGCGGGCCGGGTGAACCACACGCCGGAGCCCCCTCCCGCTGTGGCCGGTAGCGCCCGCCGTGCCCATCTCAGGGCGCTGCCTGACCTTCTCGATGACTGACCACGAAATTTACCTAAATTACCCCTGCGGGCC
Organism: Pseudonocardiaceae bacterium; assembly: GCA_035712045.1. Classification (GTDB taxonomy): domain Bacteria; phylum Actinomycetota; class Actinomycetes; order Mycobacteriales; family Pseudonocardiaceae. The sequence goes on along the minus strand of DASTBN010000115.1, from coordinate 4,637 downwards.
CGCGCAACGCGCGTCCCGTGCGGGTGCCGAGGATAGGCTCGTTGGGCGCGGGAGCATCAGGAGGGAAAGCGTGGCTGATCTGTCAGCGATAGTGAAGGCCTACGACATCCGCGGTGTCGTCGGGGAACAGATCGATACCGGGATCGTGCGCGATATCGGCGCGGCTTTCGCGAGTTTCGTCACGAATTCGGATGGTTTGGCCCCTCCGCGCGGGATCGTGATCGGGCACGACATGCGTGAATCGTCTCCCGGCCTGGCACGCGCCTTCGCCGAGGGTGTGACCAGCTGCGGTCTTGACGTCACATCAGTGGGGCTGGCTAGCACCGACATGCTCTATTTCGCCTCCGGGAGGCTGGATCTGCCGGGCGCGATGTTCACCGCGAGCCACAATCCCGCCCGTTACAACGGGATCAAGCTCTGCCGGGCCGGAGCCGCCCCGGTGGGCCAGGATAGCGGGCTGGGCGAGATCCGGGCCGCTGTCGAGCGCGGTATCGCGCCCGGGCCGGGCGGCGGTGCGGTGACCGAGCGGAACATGCTCGCCGACTACGCCAGCTACCTGCGCTCGCTGGTGGATCTCTCCGGCATCCGGCCGCTGCGGGTCGTGGTGGACGCCGGCAACGGGATGGGCGGGTACACCGTGCCGGCGGTGGTCGAGGGGCTGCCGCTGGAGGTCATCCCGCTCTACTTCGAGCTGGATGGGAACTTCCCCAATCATGAGCCCAACCCCCTGGATCCGGCGAACCTGGCGGACCTGCGGGCCGCGGTCCGCGAGCATGGGGCCGACCTGGGCCTGGCCCTCGATGGCGACGCGGACCGGTGCATCGCGGTCGACGAGCGTGGTGAGCCGGTGAGCCCCAGCGCCATCACCGCGCTGGTCGCGACCCGGGAGCTGGCGATCGAGCCCGGCGCTGCGGTGATCTACAATTTGATCACCTCCCGTGCCGTGCCAGAGATCGTCGCCGAGCACGGCGGGAAGCCGGTGCGCAGCCGGGTCGGACATTCCTTTATCAAGCAGGTGATGGCGGAAACTGGAGCGATCTTCGGCGGTGAGCATTCCGCGCACTATTACTTCCGGAATTTCTGGCGGGCTGATTCCGGGATGCTGGCCGCGTTGCACGTGCTGGCTGCGCTCGGCCAGCAGCCGGGCCCGCTGTCGGCGCTCATGGCCGGGTTCAGCCGCTACGCTGCCTCCGGTGAGATCAACTCCACGGTCACCGACCAGGCGGGCCGGATCGCGGCCGTGCGGGCGCATTTCGCCGCGAAAGAGGGCGTCGAACTCGACGAACTCGACGGTCTCACCGTACGGTGTGCCGACGGCTCGTGGTTCAACCTCCGTCCATCCAACACCGAACCGTTGCTGCGCCTGAACGTCGAGGCTCGTGAGGCCAGCGCCGTTGACGCGTTACGTGATGAGGTGCTGGCACTGGTGCGCGGGTAGGGGAGGACCCGGTAAGGAGGACGAGCATGGCGCTCGATGTGGACCCGCGGCTGATGGAGATTCTGGCGTGCCCCTGCCCGGACCATGGCGCGCTGCGCGCTGGCACCGCCGCTGACCCCGGGGCGGATGCCCTGACGTGCGCGGTGTGCGGACGAAGTTTCCCGGTCATGGACGGCATCCCGGTTCTCCTGCTCACCGAGGCTCTGCCCGGCACAGGTCCTGGTGCTGACGCCGGGGACCCCGGTAACGAACCGGGTTCAGGGTAATGCGACCCGGCGGGCGATTCGGCGGAGAACTCGACGATGACCTGCTCGATGACCCCGGCCGCTTGGAGGCCATCGACTCCGGCGGTTTACTCCGCGCCGCCGCCACTGCGGGCGCCCAGGTGCGCTCCACAGCCGCTGCGGCGGCTGACGCCGGGCTGCACCGGCTGGCCGGGGAACGCCCGCGCGCGCTGGTGCTGCTGAGGCGCCCAGGTTCTCCGGCGGCCGCCGCACCGCTGCTGCAAGCACTGCTGGGACCGTCCTGCCCGGTGCCGGTGGTCACGGCACGCTCGGTGCCGGTCTGGGTGGGCGCGCTGGACATCGTGCTGGCTGACACCACCGACCCTGGTGACCGGGAGCTGGCCGAAGGCATCGGCCGCGCGGTCCGCTGCGGCGCCAGGGTGGTTCTCAGCGCGCCCGACCAGGGCCCGGTCGCGGCCGCTGGGGCGGGCCGGTCGGTGCTGCTCACGCCCCGGGTGGAGGTACCCCCCGGTTTGGTGCTGCCGCGCACGCTGGCCGCTGGCCTGCTGCTGCTGGATACCCTGGGCCTGCTCGCGGCCGACGCCGAGGCGCTCGCTGGCGAACTTGACCGGGAAGCCGAGCGTGATCACGTCGCTCACGAGTCACTGGTCAACCCGGCCAAATCGCTGGCGTTGCGGCTGCGGGAGACGACCCCCCTGCTCTGGGGAACCGATCCGGTGGCGGCGGAGGTAGCGGGACACTGCGCCGCCTCGCTCGCTTCTCACGCGGGGGTGGTCGCGCACGCCGCGGGTGTCCAGGAGGCGGCGGCGCTGCCGGTGCTGCGCCAGCAGGCGAGACGGGCGGGCGGGGAAGCCGAGCTGTTCCGTGATCCCTTCGAGGATTCGCTGGAGACGGGAATGCCAGTGATGCGCCCGGTCCTGCTGGGCGTGCGTCGCGAGCCCGGCCACGAGTTCGGGCGCGCGGTCTCGGTCGAAGAACTGCCCTTGGCCGATGTGGTGACCGCGGACGAGGAGCTGATGGTGCGTCCGGGCGATCCGGGTGCCCTCGCGTGCGCGGCTGCGGTGCTGGCCTTGCGGTTCGATTTCGCGGCGCTCTACCTCGGGCTGAGCCGGGGGGTGCTAGGTGGGCCAGGCCGCATCGGCTCGGTCGTCGGATGAGCGACTCCCAGGTGATCATGGAGGAACGGTGGAGCTGCTGCGCAACGCGGTCCGGCGTTACGCGTGGGGTTCTCGGACGGCGATCGCGGAGCTGCTTGGCGGCCCGGTGCCCGCGCGGCATCCGCAGGCGGAGCTGTGGCTCGGCGCGCACCCGGCCGACTCGTCGGTGCTGTTGCACGCCGACGGCGGCCAGACCACCTTGTGGGAGGCCCTGCGCGCCGACCCGGTTCATCACCTGGGCGCGGGCTGCGTCCAGCGCTGGGGCCACCGGCTGCCGTTCCTGCTGAAGGTGCTCGCGGCTGAGGAGCCACTGAGCCTGCAAGCTCACCCGTCCGCGACGCAGGCCGCTGAGGGATTCGCCCGCGAGGAGGCCCGGGGGATCCCCAGCGACGCCCCGGAACGGAACTACTCCGACTCCAGCCACAAACCCGAGCTGATTTACGCGCTCACCGAGTTCCACGCGCTGGCGGGTTTCCGCGAACCGCGGCAAACCGCCGGGTTGCTCGCCGCGCTGGACATCCCGCCGCTGGAGCCCTACCGCGCGATGCTCGCGGCCGAGCCCAACGCCGACGGGCTGCGTACCCTATTCACCACCTGGATCACCATGCCCGAGCCGGCGGTGAAGGCGCTATTGCCCGCCACCCTGGATGCCTGTGTCGCGCTGCTACGCCGCGAGGGGCCCGGCGGTGAGTTCCGGGGGGAGTGCCGGGTAGCTCTTGAGCTGGCCGAGGCGTACCCGGGGGATGTCGGGGTGCTGGCCGCGCTGCTGCTGAACTATGTCGTGCTCAGGCCAGGCAACGCGATGTTCCTGCCAGCCGGTAACTTGCATAGCTACTTGCGGGGGACCGCCGTGGAGATCAGCGCCAACTCGGATAACGTGCTGCGCGGCGGGCTGACCGCCAAGCACGTGGACGTCCCGGAGCTCCTGCGAGTCCTGGACTTTTCCTACGGCCCGTTGCCGGTGCGGTGCGGTGAACGAATCGGAGCGCACGAGACCGTGTTCCGCGCCCCCGCCGAGGAGTTCCAGCTGGCCACGCTGGAGTGGGCGGAAGGCGACTCGACTCCCGTGCTGCTGCGAAGCTCGTTACCGCAGATCTTGCTGTGCACTCAGGGGTCGGTCGTGCTGCGCTCCCAGGACGGTGCCCGGGTGAGCGTGTGCCGGGGCGGGTCGGTGTGGCTGCCAGCCGTCGGCCCGGACGTCATGCTGTGCCCGGAACCTGGTCCGGTGCGGCTGTTCCGGGCACAACCTGGACTGAGCGAGACTTGAGGTGTCAGCGGGCGGTGGTGCGACGGCGATCATCGCGGCGCTGCTGGCCAACGCTGGCATCGCGGCGGCGAAGTTCATCGGCTACCTGATCACCGGATCGTCCTCGATTCTCGCTGAGGCGGTGCACTCGGTCGCCGATACTTCTAACCAGGCGCTGCTGCTGCTCGGCCGCAAGCGCGCCGAGCGGGAGGCCACCCGGGAGCATCCCTTCGGCTATGGCCGTGACCGGTACTTCTACTCCTTCGTGGTGGCCTTGCTCCTGTTCAGCCTCGGCTCGGTGTATGCCCTGTATGAGGGTGTCCACAAACTGCACGGCGGGGGAGCGATCAGCTCACCCCTGGTAGCGATCGGGATCCTGGTGGTGGCGATCGTGCTGGAAGGCGTGAGTTTCCGCACCGCGATCAAGGAGTCCCGCCCGCTCAAGGGCCGTGACAACTGGTGGCAGTTCATCAGGGGGTCCAAGAGCCCGGAGCTGCCGGTGGTGTTGCTGGAGGACGCGGGCGCATTGATCGGGCTGCTGATGGCGCTCA
>DASTBN010000114.1:0-10001 GCA_035712045.1 Pseudonocardiaceae bacterium | reverse complement strand
GGCGGCGCCGCGTGAGCGCCGTCTGGGTACGGCGGCTTCGGTGCATCGATCTTGTTTTTAGCGTACATCGAGCCGCTCCCTCAGCCGGGTGCCGCCGACCCAGGCGCGCTGGTGCCGACGTCGCGCGGATGCGCGAGATGGAGGCTGCGGTAGAGGCAGCGATGATGAGTCTCCGAGTCGCGATACGGCGTACGGCCATGCGAGATGCGCGTGTTGTCAAAGACGATGACCTGGCCGGCGCGGAGCGTCAGCTGACGGAAGTGCGGGCTACCGGGGAGGCTGGCTCGCCGCAGGAACTCGATGCCACGACGCAGATCCGCCTCGGCCGCGCCGTCCGGTACGGCCCATCTGTCCGTCTCAGTGACGCAGTAGCGGCAGACCAGTCGGCCTCCCTGGGCGCTGAAGGCCGGTCCCGCGTTCATCTCGGTGCTGCCGTTGAAGTTCGCTTGGCGGATGAGGACTCCCTGCGTGGCAAGGACGGCTGCGGCCGACAGGTCGATCGCGGCGAGCCGCGCATAGGCGGCCGACGCGTTGAACAGGATGGTGTCTCCTCCTTCGGCCGCTGGAGACTCGCACAGCAGCAGCGACGCCTTGATGTAACCGATGTCTTGGAGAGTCCCATCGCAGTGGAGCCGCTGTCCGACGGTGCTCCCGAAGGAGGGATGGTCCGCGTAAGCGGTGCCCACGTTGGAGGTCGCCGATATCCGGGAAACCTTCGCGGCGGTGTTGCCGCCGCGAAGGTACAGGGGCGGGACGAACGGCTCGCCCAGGCCGAGCGCGTCAGCGAAGGTCAGAAGCGACTCCTGGGTGGCCGCTCCGGCGGCCAGTTGGATAATGGCAAATCCGTGCCGGTTGTACCGGTCGACGATTCGGCTCAGCTCCTGTGTGTTCAGGGCGGACGCGCCGCGTATGGGGATCGGGTCATGGGGAATCCGCTCGAACGTTGTGGTGACCGACTCGGCTGCGGCGAGCACCTGGGTGAGCGGGACAGCAGGAAACATGTCACTGGCCCTCTGGGAGACGACTCTCGTGGGTGGAAGGCTCGGGTGGCGTGAAGAGCTGATGCACCATCGGGCGGACGGCGGGCGGCTGTGCGCCGATCGTGAAGGCGGAGTAGGTGAGGGCGACGGCGGTCGCGGCGTCACCATTCGTGTAGTGGACCTCGGCCAGGGGGTCTCCGATCCCCACCCTGTCGCCGACCCGTCGCCGGAGTGTCACCCCGGCCGCGTGGTCGAGGGGTGCGCCATGAACCAACCGTCCCGCACCGACTCTGACCGCCGCGCCACCGATGGCACGAGGATCGACGGCCTCGACCCAGCCCGGCCGGTCCGCGATGACGATCTTCCGGTGTGGAGCGGTCGGCAACAGCTCGGGTTGGGCGAGAACGCGCACGTCCGCGCCCTGCGCACCGGCCCAGCGCAGAAATCGCTCGTGTGCGGCTCCGCTGTCCAGGACGTGCGAGACGCGTTGGTCGGCAGCCGCGTCGGTCAGGCCGGGATCCGCCATCCGTAGCATCAACCGGGAGAGGACTCGGCACAGCTCCGACAGGCCGGGGATCCGCGCACCGCGCAGGACCTCGAGCGCCTCCTTCACCTCCAACGCGTTGCCAACCGCGTAGCCGAGGGGCTGGCTCATATCGGTGAGCACAGCCCAGCAGGGCAGACCGAAGGTGCGGGCCAGGTCCACCATCGTCTCGGCGAGCCGGATGGACAGGGCGTGATCGGTGATCAGCGCCCCCGCGCCGGTCTTCACGTCCAGGAGCAGGCCACCGGCGCCGACCGCGACCTTCTTGCTGATGATGCTGGCGGCGATCAATGGGATGCTCTCGACAGTGCCGGTGACGTCGCGTAGCGCGTAGGTCGCCCGATCTCCCGGAACCAGGTCCTCGCTCTGGCTGGCGATCACCATGCCGACCTCACGCAGCAGGCGGTGCATCCCGGCCGCGCCGAGATCCAGCCGGAGACCGCTGATTGACTCAAGCTTGTCGATGGTCCCACCGGCGTGCCCCAGACCTCGCCCGCTTACTTTGCCGATGGCGACACCACAGGCCGCCACGATCGGCACTACCACGAGACTGACGTTGTCTCCCACGCCGCCCGTGCTGTGCTTGTCCAGGACGGTTCGGTCGATCCCGCTGAGGTCCAGTCGTTCACCGCTGTCGACGTACGCGCGGGTGAGCGCCGCTGTCTCCGCGATGCTCATCCCCCGGCACGCGACCGTCGCCAGCCATGCCGCCATTTGGTAGTCCGGGATGCGACCGGCGACAAAGTCGGCGACGAGCCGCTCGATGTGGTCGGGCTCCAGCGGGCCACCCGACCGCTTCCGGTCGACTGCGGCGATGAGACGGGTCGACGCGTCGGCGTCGCCTGTCGCCGGGAGTAAATTCATCAGACTCATGAGTCGTCTGCCGCGATGGATCGTTCGAGCCGGTTGGCGAGGACGGCGACGCCCTCGCCATCGATCGTCAGTGGCGGCACTGCCATGAGAACCTGACCATGCTGGCGCAGCAGCAGACCGTTATCCCGGGCCCGCTTCATCAGCTGGGTGGCGACTCCCACCGAGGACATCTCCAGGACAAGGAGGAGGCCGAGACCTCGGACGTCGACCACGTCGTTGGTGCCGGCCACTGGTGCGAACCGTTCGAGCAGGCTCACGCCGAAACGGTCGGCCTGGTCCACCAGATGCTCTTTCTCCAGCACATCCAGCGTGGCAAGAGCGGCGGCACACGCCCCCGCGTGACCCGACGTCGTGTGGCCGTACCGGAGGCCGCCAATAACGGGCTCCTTAGCGAAGCTGTCGTAGATACCTTGCTGGACAGTCACGGCTCCGATCGGTAGGTAACCACCGCCGAGGCCCTTGCTGGAGACGAGGATGTCCGGCTCCGCGGCCTCGCGCTGGAAGGCAAACATCCGTCCGGTGCGGCCGTATCCGGTGAATACCTCGTCGAGGAGCAGCAGCGTTCCCGTGGCGTCGCACAGTTCGCGCAGCCCGCGCAGGAAGCCGGTGGGCAGGACGATGCCGCCACCTACATTCAGGAACGGCTCGACGATCACGGCGATCGGCGGGTCATGCGGGTCGCTGCCGAGCGCCTGCTCGAAGCCCGACAGCAGCAGGTTCAGCGACTCCGGCCTGCGCAGCTCGCCCGGAGCGACGGGAAGTTCGACGTAGGTCACCGGCAGCGGAGCCCGGAAGGGATGGCAGACGCGCGGCAGCGCCGACAGGCTGCGGCTCATCGTCGTCGAGCCATGATAGCCGGACGCGAAGGCGACGACTCTGGACCGCGCCACGCCCACATGCGACCAGTAACTATGGGCGATCAAGACAGCCGCCTCTAGCCCTTCGGACCCGCTGTTGACGAACAGCGTCTTCGACAGTGTCCCCGGCAGATACGAGGCGAGCCGCTCGGCCAGCAGGCCAGCTAGCTCGTGGCTCGCCACTGAGATGTCGAGTCCATGCAGCCGGAGCAGCTGCTGGTGGATGGCCGATGCCAGCTGTGGATGGGCGTACCCACATGTCGAGTTGAGCGACGAGGCGTCGATGTACTCCTTGCCGTAGATGTCCCACACGCGAGCACCATCCCCGTGCGAGACCATTAGCTGTGTGCGGTCGGCGGTCAGAGGCGACCACGGGTGCCAGACATAACGCCTGTCCCGGTTTCGCACCTCCGCTGGGTCCAGTGTCACGCGCGGCTCATTGATGACGCTCCGGTGTCGCATCGTTGTCTGGCCAATCTGTCGCGATGGGGACTGCTCTGATCAACTGGTCTTATCGACTCGTGCGGGGGACAAGGAGGTTGTGGAGCAGGGCATAGGGCGGGGCCGAGACCAGGTAGAAATGATCTCCGGGCACGATCTCCTCGCGGAAAACCCCGCCGGTCAGCTCGCTCCAGGGCCGGCGATCGGCGTCGACGTCGCGGTCGCCGACGATCGTCGTCACCGGGCAATGCAGGGGTGGTCCGGGTCGCATGGTGTAGGCGTGAAACATGCGGGAGTCAGCCCGGACATAGGGAAGGACCAGCTCCTGGAAGGCGGGGTCCGCGGCCATGTCCGGTTCGGTACCGCCGAGATCGACTAGTCTCCTGACGACGGTGTCGTCGTCCGCCCCGCTGCTCACCCCACTGGAATTCAGATCCTGGCAGGGCGCGTCCCGCGAGCCGGAGGCGAAGACATGGGACAGGCGGATACCACGAGACTCCAGAGCCCTGGCCGCCTCAAGAGCCACCGCCGCCCCCATGCTGTGCCCGAACAGGGCGAGGGGCGCCCCCTCCAAGGACGCCACCGCATCCGCGATCTCGCCCGCGAGCCGACGCAGATCGGTGGCGGGCGGTTCCTCGATCCGTTCGCCGCGCCCCGGGTAGCAGACGGCGTGGACCTCAACAGCCGGAAGGTGATGGCCCCAGTCATGAAAGAAAGAGGCCGATCCTCCAGCGTGAGGGAAGCAGACGAGCCGCTGCCGGGGTTCCTGGTGCGCCACCGCGCAACGCAGCCACGTCGTCGGTCGTACAGTCGTGATGGCCGGCTGTTGGAGACGCGCCCGCCGGGCGCTCACCGCCTGGGCGCGCCCGGTAATCGACCCTCGTGTGGCGGATCGGGCCGCACGAGGGTCGGCTCCGCCGCCCCGGATCACCGCGGCCTGCGCGGACACCGTTGTGTGCCGAAAGAGATCGACGATGGACGGCCGGGTTCCGGTGTGCAGCTCCAAGGCGTCCTGCAACCGGAAGATCGCGAGTGAGTGACCGCCCAGGTCGAAGAAGTTCACGTCGGTGGGGATGTCGGGCACAGCCAGGACCTCGGCCCAGGCAGCGGCGACCTGCGTGGTCGTGTCCTCGTCGCGGGTGGAGCCCGGGACCGCAGCGGCCCGCGCCGCGGTCGGCTGCTCGACCTCGGCGGTGGCGCGAAGCACGCTTCGGTCGACCTTGCCGTTCATAGTGCGGGGGAACTCGTCGAGCACCTTTACCTGGGCGGGCACCATGACGGTCGACAGCCGACCCGCCAGGTGCTCGCGGATCGACTTGGCAGTGACGCCTGAGGATGCGAGCACGAAACCAGTCAGCCGGGACCGCTCGCTGTCGATCACGACGACCGCGTCACGGACCCCCGGCGCGGTACGCAATGCCGCTTCGATGGCGCCGAGCTCTATGCGGTAACCACGGATCTTGACCTGATGGTCGCGGCGCCCCAGGAACTCTAGCCTGCCGTCGTGGTTCCAGCGAACGAGGTCGCCGGTGCGGTACATGCGGGCCCCCTCCGTACCGGCGAAGGGATCATCGAGGAACGCCTGAGCCGTCGCGTTGGGTCGGCCGACGTAACCCCGGGACACACCGGCGCCACCGATGAATAGCTCACCCTGGACCCCCCGAGGTACCGGACGCAGCCCGCCGTCGAGGACGTATAGCCGGGCCCCGGGGACCGGGCCTCCGATAGACACCGGTCCTGGAGCATCGAAGCGGTGATAGCTGGCCCACACTGTCGCCTCGGTGGGGCCGTACTCATTCACCAACGCGATGGAGGCGGGCAGCATGGCGAAATGTCGCTTCACCAGCGCCTCAGGCAGCGTCTCTCCGGCCACGATCACGGTCTGGAGCGAATGAAGGGCCTGGACACCGAGTCGCTCGGCGGCGTCGAGCAGAGCATCGTACAAGGACGGGACGCACAGCACCCGCGTCACCTGGTGGGTCTGAATGAGCTTGACCAATCGCTCGGGATCCCGGACCTCGTCGGACATGGCCATGACCAGCTGGCCGCCCGCCGTGAGCGTGCCCCAGAGGCCTGCGACGGAGGAGTCGAAGGCGAGTGGCGAGACAAGCAAATGGACCGGCGCTCCCGGATAGACGGAGCGACGGGCCAGGGTTGAGGCGGTGAGCTGGCCGTGCTCGACGAGGATCCCCTTCGGCTCGCCTGTGCTACCCGAGGTGTAAATGAGGTACGCGGGGTCTTCGGCGGTGACCGCGACAGCGGGTGACGGCGCGCGCGGCTCCTCGGGGCCCGCGGGTGCCGGGAACGCCTCCTCCGGCTTGATGACGGGCAGCCCGAGCCCGGTCAACCGGTATCCAGCCGCGTCGGTGGCAACCATGGCGGTGGCGCCCGCGTCGGTCAGCATGGTAGTAATTCGCTGGTCGGGCTGTGCGCCGTCGATGGGAACGTACGCCGCTCCCGACCGCAGGATGCCCAGCATCGCAGCGATCACGGCAGCTGAGGGCTCGGCGAGGATTCCGACACGGTCCCCTCGGTCGACACCGGCGGCGCTCAGTCGGGAGGCAACCCGACCGGACCACGCTTCGAGCGCGCCGTAGGTGATCGCACGTCCACCAATGAGCACGGCGGTGTTCAGCGGTGTCGTGCGGGCGAATCCGGCTACCAGTTCGTGGACCGGGGAATGCCGTGTAGGCGGCAACGGAAGGCCGCGCCCGAGCGACATCACCTCGTCGAACTCGCCACCGCCAAGGGGCAGCCCCGTGAGGAGCGCAGCATCTACCTGTTCCGAAGTGGACAACCAAGTGCCTCCGCTGACTATCGAATCGTGCATGCGATGTTTCGATCCCGCGCTTTCGCCGAACCCGGCGTTCACCTCACTGACAGGAAGGTGCGCGGGGCGCATCAGGGCCTACTCCGGGTGTAGTCCATCGGAGCACACCGGTCAAGGGATGAGCGGGTCAGGAAATGGCGAATATTTAAAGTGGAACATTGTCGTGCCGACCGCGAGCCCTTGTCGTGCGATACCCCCCGAAGTCAAACTGTCATGGCGACGGGGCGCCTGTAGGCGCGTGGTTAATCGCATACCGCGCTCACGCTCGCTTTGCGGCGGGGGCCAGGACCGCGACGCGTTCCACCCGCTCCCCCCAGACCGCATGACAGGTGACCAGGCACCTACTATGAGCTATCAACAGCAGCCGAATACTACCGAAAGTGGCAATACGCTACACGCAGAGTAGCAAGGGCTGCGCGGTGGACAAATCCTTGCGGTGATCACGAGGGTTCTTGGCCATTTGATATGTTAACGTTATGTTAAATCCAACCTTTAACCGGAGGGGCAGGTATCGTGTGCTGCCCGGGGCCCTCGCCTGTTGATAACTACATGATTGCGTTTTGACTACCACATGATTGCCAACGAGTTGATCACAAGGGGGTTGATCAATGGAAGTGTGCGGGACCGCCGATGATGATATCCCGGGAAAACGACGATGGGGTGTGCGGCTGCCGCCTGCGAGAGTCAGTCCTGGATGCACGCTTCCACGGAGTATCGGTCGGAGCGGGAAATGTCGGCTTGAGCTAGCGGCAGGACGCTCGTTCGGATGATCGATGGGTTTGGCGACGATGCGCACGGTGGCGTACAAGGCGATGTCAATAGACACGGATTCTAAGAACCTACTGTTCGTCGCGCCGTGATGCTCCGGCGCCAAGGGCGACGAGTGCCGTTGGGATCATTCGGTCGGTGCCGGGCTACCGGACCAGCCGGGGTGACTAAAGCGCACTGGGCGCGAGGCGCGCCAGGATCGTGACGGGACCGTGTCGATCATCGTGATCAAAAAGCCGAGCCGGAGCCAACCGCCGCGCCACTGACTCCGAGTTCATGATCATATATCCGCACGCATTCAATGGCGCCTGGAGAATTCAGTGAGCCGCGTCACTTTATCAAGCAATAGATCGCTGGAGGAGCGACCGACCTCAATCGCGCTCATCTCCTCTCTCCTGCCGGCGGATTCGCCGCGCGTCGGGGGCGAGGACCCGGAGCATGTGCGCCTCCTAGCCGAGCTGGAGGACCAAACCCCGCCGATCGTTGTGCATCGCTCCACGATGCGAGTGATCGACGGGATGCACCGGCTCCAGGCTGCCGTGCAGCGCGGTCAGGATACGATTGAAGTGCGCTTCTTCGACGGCGAGGAGCGGGACGCGTTCGTGCTGGCGGTGGAGCTTAACTCCGGTCATGGGCTGCCACTCTCCCAGGCTGACCGGACCTCTGCGGCAGCGAGGGTGGTCAGTTCGCATCCGCACTGGTCTGATCGGGCGATCGCCTCACTCACGGGTCTATCCGCGAAGACCGTCGCGGCGATCCGCCGCCGTTCAACTGAGGGAATTCCTCAGTTGAACGGCCGGGTAGGACGCGACGGCAAGGTCCGGCCGCTCAGCACCGCCCGCGGGCGCCAACTGGCTAGCCAATTGATGTCGGATAGGCCGGACAAGAGTCTTCGGGAGATCGCCCGCGAGGCCGGGGTATCCCTCGGCACAGCACAGGATGTACGCAAGCGGCTGAACATGGGACAGGATCCTGTACCGCCGCCGAAGCAACGGGACTCACAGCGGGTACACGACCTTTCCCGGGCCCCCTCGGCCGGTCCGCAGAACAGCAAGAAAGCAGTCAAAGCGCCACCGGTCGCGAGCACGTCGCCGGACCTACTGCAGCAGCTCAAGAAGGACCCGTCGCTACGCTTCTCCGACATGGGCCGCAGGCTCCTCCAACTGCTCCACCTGAGTTCGATACCACCGGCGACGTGGGCACGATTCGCTGAATATATACCAATTCACTGCACAGGTACCGTAGCGCGGATCGCACGTGACTGTTCTAATTCCTGGTCACAGTTCGCCGATCAGATCGAACTACGATGTAATCGCGAATTCCAGTGAGGCCGCTGCGAGAGAGTTATTTACAGTCCCTTCTTATGGCATCGTTAGTGCGGTGCGGACGGAACCGAATACAACGCCCTCTGACACAGTGATCACGAGATCTGTTGATAGTGGAGCGAGCGGAAGCGGCGAAGGGACGGGCTGGGGCCTGCCGCTGGCCGTGCTGATCGTCGGGGTGTTCATGTCGATCCTGGATATCAGCATAGTCACGGTGGCGCTGCCCACCATCCAGAACAAATTCGGAGTGACGACCAGCGACGCGCAGTGGGTGGTCACCGCGTACTCGCTGACGGAAGGTGTAGTCGTACCAATCACCGCGTGGTTGGGGGATCGCCTCGGGTTGATTCGGGTTTACAACTTGGCATTACTGGGGTTCGCGGCGGGATCGGCACTGTGCGGTCTGGCGTGGAACTTGGATACTCTGGTGATCTTCCGTATCGTACAGGCGCTGCTCGGTGGGATCTTGCCGGTGATCACGATGTCGATCCTGTTACGGATCGTGCCTCGGGATCGGCTCGGTACCGCTCTAGGCCTGTATGGGCTCGGTGCGGTGGTTGCCCCGGCGGTCGGGCCGGCGCTGGGCGGGTATCTCGTCGAGTACATGAGCTGGCGGCTGATTTTCTTCATCAACGTGCCGGTCGCGATCCTCGGCACGATAGCCGCGATCCTGGTGCTGCCGCACTTCCCGGAGCGGATCGGGCGGCGGTTTGACGTACTGGGTTTCGTTACCGTGGCGGGGGGGTTGTTCTCACTGCTGCTGGCGCTGTCGAAGGGCGCGGACTGGGGTTGGGGCTCCTATCGGATCTTGGCGCTGTTCACCTTCAGCGCGCTGAGCCTGGCCTTGTTCGTGGTAATCGAGCTAGAGGTCGCCGAACCGCTGCTCGATCTCCGGGTGTTCCGATACCGGGTTTTCGCCCTCTCGCTGCTGTTGATCTCATTGGTGATGGTGGTGCTGTATAACGTCGTGTTTTATGTGCCGCAGTTCCTGCAACGGGGACAAGGGCGGGGAGCGCTCGATGCCGGACTCGTCCTGTTGCCACCGTCGCTGGTGATGGCGGTCTTGTTGCCCATCGCCGGGCGAATCTACGACCGCATCGGGCCTCGCTGGCCAACGGTCCTCGGCTTGACGATCGCGGCGGTTGCCACCTACCTGCTGCGCACAATCACCCTTGACACCAGCCAGGCGCAGATCATGTGGTTGCTGATGATGCAATACGGCGGAGTCGGGGTCGGCTTAATGCCGCTGCTCAGCGCGAATCTCGCGGCCATTCCCACCACGCATACCGCCGTTGCCAGCGCGTTCAACAATGTCGTGCAGCGCACCGCCGTCGCGCTTGGGGTCGCGGTGTTCACCGCGATCACGACTCGCCAGCAGACCCA
>DASTBN010000113.1:0-3652 GCA_035712045.1 Pseudonocardiaceae bacterium | reverse complement strand
GCGTGTGCGCTGACCAGCGTCCACAGCCGGTGCGTCCGCTGCCAGAACCGGCCGAACACCAGCCCCATCACCAGATTCCCCGCGAAACCGCCGAACCCTTGATACAGGTGATAACTGCCACGCAGCACCGCGCTGGCCAGCAGGGCGCGTCCTTTCCCCGCGCCCAGCTGGCGCAGCCGGGTAATCAGGTACGCCACCACCAGCAGTTCCTCCGCTGCCGCGTTGGCCACCGCCGAGGCCACCAGTACCGGAACCCGCCACCACGTGTCACCCAGCGCGGAGGGCACCACGGTGAGGTTCAGCCCGGCCGCGTGGGCCAGCAGGTACAGCCCCAGCCCCGGTATCCCGATCGCCGCCGCGAGCCCGATCCCCAGCACGGCGTCCCGCCCGGCGCCCTGGCGGCGCAGCCCGATGGCACGTGCCGGGACGCCGCCGCGCACCAGCAGATACCCGCCCAGAGCGCCCCAGGCCAGCAACTGGATCACCCCGGTGAGCTGATAACTCAGGTCAAGTAGCCCTATCCGCCGCGCTGGCGCGTTGATCGCCACCGACTGCCCGGCTAGTGATCCCGGCGTCAGCAGCGCATCCAGCAACGCCAGCAGGCTGCGCACCCCGGAAAGCCCCAGCGTCACCGCCAGCACCAGAACGACCTCGGCAACCAGCGCCCGCCGCTCCCCCGGATCGGAGACCACCGCCGGATCCGGTGCTCGCGCGGGAGCCAGCCACCCCCACACACCCACGTCCCGCGCGCTCACCCCGCGACGCTATCTCCCGTGTCCGGGTTCGGGAACTGGGGAGCGTGCGCGTGGGAGCCTGGCAGCGACCGGTGAGTGGGGTGCCGCGTATGGTGAGTCCGTGTGGCGGTTCGCGGTGAGCCGGCGGTGGTGGGTGGGGCACCTGCTGGTGGTGATCTGCTGCCTGGTGTTCGTGCGGCTAGGGCGCTGGCAGTGGGATCGGGCGCAATCGCCCACCGGTAGCTGGCAGAACCTTGGTTACGCCTTGCAATGGCCCTTGTTCGCGGTGGTGCTCCTCGCGGCCTGGGCCCGGTTCCTCTGGCTGGAGCGGCATCACCTCGCCACCGCTGACCCGGCACCCGGCCCGGTCACCCCGGAACCGGCCCCGCATCCCGCCCCGCGATCAGACCGATCACCCCACCGGGAGGATGATCCCGACGATGAGCTCGCCGCGTACAACGCCTACCTCGCCCAGCTCGCCGAACAGGACCGGCGGTAGGGCTGACAGGGTCGCGATCCGGTTGGTTATCTACCGGGTCGCCGCCTACACCACCGGTGTGATGCTGCTCGTGCTCACGACTTACGTGGTGCTGCAGCTGATGGAGCTGGGGCACCTGCTGCCATCCGGGTACAGTCAGCGGCTGAGGTGGAGCGGCATTGTTCATGGGTGGCTCTATGTCGGTTACCTGATCGCCACGTTCTCGCTAGGCATGTCTGTGCGGTGGCGACCCGCCCGGATAATGCTGGTGGCGCTGGCCGGTACGATCCCGTTGATGTCTTTCGTGGCTGAGCGCAGCGTCACCCGTGAGATGCGGGATACGAAAGCTGGTGCGTCCTGACCGGCACGGAATGGAACCCAGCTAAGGTGCCACGGGTGTCGACGGTGCTCGATTTGCATCCCCCTAGCCCCTCCGGTTTCCCGCCCCTGCTGGCCCGGCTGGTCGATGACGCGGGATTGTTCCCGCCGTCCGGGGTCAGCGTGCCTGAGGTCGTCAAGGCTCACCTCGCGGCTCGCCGGGCACCCTACGCCGGGCTGATCGGTTTCCTGCTCTGCCCGATCTCCCGGCTCGGCGCGGTGGTCAGCGCTCTGCGCAAGGCCCGCCCCGTGCGCCCGGTGACGCTCTCGCTGGTCGCGGATACCGGTCTGGGCGGCCTGCCCAAGGCCATCTCCACCGCCCTGGACAACTCCAAGCTCTTCGATCTCCGGATGGTCGAGGTTCCCGCCCCCTCGGACGTGGACGCCAACTGGCTGGTGCAGCTCACCGAGTTCGTGCCGGACGACGTGGTCCGGGTGGTCGAGCCGCGCCGGGGCCGCCCGGAATGGCTCAGCGGGGTGCGCCGGGTCGCCGAGGCCGGCTGCTGGCCCAAACTCCGCTGCGGTGGCACGAGTGTCGAATCGTTCCCCACCGTCGAGGAAGTGGCCGATTTCCTGGCCATCGCCACCGGCACCGGTGCCCCGTTCAAAGCCACCGCCGGCCTGCACCACGCGGTCCGCCACCACGATCAGCGCACCGGACTGACCCACCACGGCCTGCTCAACATGCTCATTGGCACCGCCCACGCGATATCCGGGTCTAGCGCCCACGAGGCCCTGCGCTGCACCGACGCCGCCGCGCTCGCCGCCGAAGCCAGCGCCTTGTCCAAGGACACCTCCCGGGTGGTCCGCGAGGTCTTCGCCTGCACAGGGTCGGTATCCGTCACCGACCCAGTCACCGACCTGACCCGCCTGGGCCTTCTTTAATTCCGGCGTGTCGCGCCCTGGTGCGCGGTGTGCCGGGCCCTGGTGCGCACCTCGTAGGCTCGCGCTATGGCCATCACCGCGTATCTGGGACCCGAGGGAACTTTCGCCGAGCAAGCCGCCCGGGTGCTAGCCCCCAATGACGAGTTGCGCTCAGCGGTGTCGGTTCACGCGGCGATCAGCACCCTGCGCGCTGGCGAGGCGGACGCGGCGTGCGTTCCGGTGGAGAACTCCGTGGAAGGCTCGGTCCCCGCCACCCTCGACGCGATGGCCGAGGGTGAGCCCCCGGTGCTGGGGGTGGCCGAAGCGGTGCTCCCGATCCAGTTCAGCGTACTGGTGCGGCATGGCACCACCCCGGCTGACGTGCGTACGGTGGCGACCCACCCGCACGCCGCCGCCCAGGTCCGGTGCTGGCTGGGCGCGCACCTCCCGGATGCTGCGGTGATCCTCACCTCCTCCACCTCAGCCGCAGCGGTCGCGGTGCTCGACGGGCAGGCCGACGCCGCCGTCTGTGCGCCGGTCGCGCTCGCGCACTACCCCCTGGCGGAACTAGCCAGCGCGGTGCACGACAAGGACGACGCGAGGACCCGGTTCCTGCTGCTGCGCCGGCCCGGGACGATGCCCGCGCCCACCGGCGCGGATCGCACGTCCCTGGTCGCCATGGCCGTCGACCGGCCCGGGGCGCTCCTGGAGGTCCTCGCCGAATTCGCGCTGCGCGGGATCAACCTCACCCGGATCGAGTCCCGGCCGATGAAGGCCAAACTGGGCGAGTATCAGTTCTTCCTGGACTGCGAGGGCCACATAGCCGACGACGCGGTCGGTGACGCGCTGGCGCAGCTGCACCGCCGGTGTACCTGGGTGCGTTTTCTCGGCTCCTATCCCCGTGTCGGCAGCGCGGCCCGGCCTGGCCCCGACCCAGCTGGGTTCACCACCGCCCAGGACTGGCTGAGCGCGGTACGCGCCGGGCGCGGCGCGTGAGGCCACTGAGGCTCCTGCTGATCCGGCACGGGGAGTCCCTCGCCAACGCCGAAGAAATCATGGACACCCGCCCGCCGGGCCGCCCGCTGTCGGAACGGGGCCACCGCCAAGCGGCGGAGCTGGCAGGCCGGCTCGCCAGCGAACCGGTAGTAGCGATCTACGCCAGCTGGGCGGTGCGCGCTCAGCAGACCGCGCACCCGAT
>DASTBN010000112.1:0-5371 GCA_035712045.1 Pseudonocardiaceae bacterium | reverse complement strand
GAGCTGCCCATCGGCGGTACCGCGATCGGCACCGGGCTGAACGCGCCAGCCGGTTTCGGCGCCGCGGTGGTCGAGCAGCTGCGCCAGGTCACCGGGCTGGACGCGCTCACCGAGGCCCGTGACCACATCGAGGCCCAGGCGGCCCGGGATGGCCTGGTCGAGGGCTCGGGCGCGCTGCGCACCGTCGCGGTGTCCCTGTTCAAGATCGCGAACGATCTCCGGTGGCTGGGTTCCGGGCCCCGCACCGGCCTGGCCGAGCTGCGGCTGCCCGATCTGCAGCCCGGCTCGTCGATCATGCCGGGCAAGGTGAACCCTGTGATCTGCGAGGCGGCGATGATGGTCGCCGCGCAGGTGATCGGCAACGACGCCTGCGTGGCGTTCGCCGGCTCGCAGGGCAATCTGGAGATCAACGTGATGATGCCGGTGATGGCCCGCAACGTGCTGGAATCAGCCCGGCTGCTCGCCACGGCCGCCCGGCTGCTCGCCGACAAGGTCATCGAGGGCGCGGAGGCGGACTCGGTGCGCTGCCGGGAACACGCCGAGTCCTCCCCCGCCGTCGTGACCTCACTCAACCCTTACCTCGGCTATGAGGAGGCGGCCTCCATCGCCAAGCAGGCGCTGCGGGAACGGCGCAGCATCCGCGACGTCGTCCGCGAGCGCGGCCACCTGGACAACGGAACCCTCACCCCCGCCCAGCTCGACACCGCCCTAGACGTCCTGCATCTGACCCTTACCCCGCGTTCTGGGGACAGACCGCAATAATCCAGCCCGCGTATATCGCGTTCTGTCCCCAGAACGCGGGGTTGCCCCTAGGGCAGGGTGGCAGGGATGTTCCTAAGAGGGCCGGGTGACGGCCGCGGGCGGTGGGTTTTCTTCGCAGCGCATGTCACTGCCGTAGCGAGGCAGCAGGTCGTCGCGGACCCAGCCCTCGTCCCCGGTGGACGTGTTACGCAGAAAGGTCCACGTACCACCATCGCCGGGCATGTAGCAGATGTACTGGGCGTGCTGGTCATGCACGCCCTGGCCCTTCTGGATGCAGGAATTGCTGGGGCCGCTGCGCAGGGTCACCGTGTTGGCCGGGAAATTCACCACCTCGTTGTTGCCCCTGGCCGGGTAGCTCAGCCCGCAGGACACCATCGTGGTGGCTCCCACTGCCCCCTGGTTTCCCAGAGGTGCCGTCGATGCCGCGCTGGCCGGTATAGCCATGGTCAGCGTGGTGGTGGTCGCGGCAAGTACCGAGCCGGCCACGCGTGCGGAGATCCAAGACATCAAGAAGTCCTCTCTCCCTCGTAATCTTCCGGGTGGATCCCAGGTCCCCCGCGACCCTGGACCGGGATGCGTTGCGACGCCCACGCTAGGTTTCACCGCTTTCCAGCCGCTTTCCGCCCGCTTGCCGCTTATCACCCACCGTTGCACCACGCGCACCGTCAGATAACCCGGAGAAGCCAGCGTGGGCGACACGACGACCACTTGCCCCGATTGGGGGATGATCCACTACCTGCTGACACCGCATAGCTACACTCGGTGCCGATCATTGAGATGGTGACGGAGGGGGTGGCGGAGTGGATTTCGAGGTTCTCGGCCCGCTGCGGGTCCGGCTCGGCGAGCAGCCAGCGCCGCTATCCGCCCCGATGCCCCGCATGGTACTGGGGGTGCTGCTCAGCCGGGCCAATACGCCGGTGCCGGTCGGCGTGCTGGCCGACGCGCTGTGGGCGGGCCAGCACGACCCGCGCGCGGCCAAGAAGCTCCAGCTGCACGTGCACCGGCTGCGCCGGGCGCTGGGTGACCCGGAGCGGATCCATTACGAGAACGGCGGCTACACGCTGCGGGTGCACCCCGGCGAGCTCGACGCCGAGCGCTTCGAATCCGCGCTCGCCCAGAGCCGGGAGGCGGGACGGCCGGCCCGTGCCGTGACGGTGCTCCGCGACGCGCTGCGCCTGTGGCGGGGGGATCCGTTCAGCGACATGACCGAGCTGCCGCTGCTGCGCGCCGAGGCTGAGCGGCTGGCCGAGCGCAGGCTGGCTGGCCTGGCTCAGCTCTACACCGCTGAGCTGGCCTGCGGTCATGCCAGTGCCATCGTTGGCGAACTGGCCGAGCTGGCGGCGCGGCACCCGATGCGGGAGCAATTCCAGGGTTTACTGATGACCGCGCTCTACCAGGCGGGCCGCCAGGCCGAGGCCCTGGAGGTCTACCAGCGCACCCGGGGAGCTTTGGTCGAGCAGCTCGGGCTGGAGCCCAGTAACGAGCTGCAACGGCTGGAACACGCGATCTTGACCGGAGATCCGCTGCTGGAAGCCCCGAGCACGCCTGCCATCGCGCCAGCGCAGTTACCCGCGGACATCACTGACTTCACCGGGCGCCAGGCCGAACTCGGGACCCTGGCGCATCTGGTGGCGGCGTGCCGCGCTACGACTGGGCTCATCGCGATCAGGGGTAAGGCCGGCGCTGGCAAGACCACCCTGGCGGTGCACGCCGCTCATCAGCTCCGCGACCAGTTCCCCGACGGTCAGCTGTTTGTGAACCTCCGGGGCATGGGAGCCACACCCCTGACCGCGGCCGAGGTGCTAGCCCGGTTCCTGCGCTCTCTCGGGGTGGACCGCCTGGCCATCCCGGACGACATCGAGGAGCGCGCCGCCTTGTATCGCAGCCGGTTAGCCGGCCAGCGGATGCTGATCGTGCTGGACGACGCGGCGTGCGAGGCCCAGGTGCGGCCTCTGCTGCCTGGCGCGCCCGGTTGCGCGGTGCTCGTCACCAGCAGGGCGAGGCTGACCGGCCTGGGCGGTGCCCAGCTGGTCGATCTGAACGTGTTCGAGCCCGGGGAGTCGGTGGAGCTGCTGGCCCGGGTAGCCGGGCCCGGGCGGGTCACGGCGGAGCCCGCGGCGGCGTGCGAAATCGCGCGGCTGTGCGGCTTCCTTCCCCTGGCCATCCGGGTCGCCGGCGCGCGGCTGGGCGCCCGGGGGCACTGGCCGCTGTCCCGTCTCGCCGCCGACCTGGCTGACGAAGGCACCCGCCTGGACGCGTTACGGCTCGCCGATCTGGATGTGCGAGGCAGCCTCGCCCGCAGCTACGACACCCTCGACGCGCTGGCGCGGCGAGCCTTCCGGCTGCTCGGGCTGCTCGACGCCGCCGACGTCACCTCATCGGTGATCGCGGCCCTGCTCGACGTCCCGCACGCGGGAGCCGAGGATCTGATGGACAACCTGGTCGACCTCCACCTGCTCGAGGTGGCGGGCCGGGACTCCTGCGGCCAGGTGCGATACCACATCGATGATCTGCTGCGCATCTACGCCCGGGAGACGGCCGCAGCCCATGACCCCGAGGCCGACGTGGAACACCTCACCCACCGGCATCGGGGCATGGCGCTGGTCTGAGCTGGCCGGCTCAGGAGGCGAAGCCTCAGTGGGCGTAACCCTCCAGCATCTCGGTGACCAGGGCGGCGATCGGGGAGCGCTCCGAGCGGGTGAGCGTGACGTGGGCGAACAGCGGGTGCCCCTTCAGCTTCTCGATCACGGCGGCCACCCCGTCGTGCCGGCCGACCCGCAGGTTGTCCCGCTGCGCGACGTCATGGGTGAGCACCACCCGGGACCCGGTGCCCAGCCGGGAGAGCACCGTAAGCAGCACGTTGCGCTCCAGGGACTGCGCCTCGTCAACGATCACGAAGGCGTCGTGCAGGGACCGGCCGCGGATGTGAGTCAGCGGCATCACCTCGAGCATCCCGCGGTCGATCACCTCGTCGATGACGTTCTGTGAGGCAATCGCGCCGAGGGTGTCGAACACCGCCTGCGCCCAGGGCTGCATTTTCTCGTTCTCGCTGCCCGGCAGGTAACCCAGCTCCTGGCCGCCCACAGCGTAGAGCGGCCGGAATACGATCACCCGGCGATGCGCGCCGCGTTCCATGACCGCTTCCAGGCCCGCGCACAGCGCGAGCGCGGACTTGCCGGTGCCGGCCCGCCCGCCGAGGGAGACGATGCCGATGTCGGGATCGAGCAGCAGGTCCAGCGCGATGCGCTGCTCGGCCGAGCGGCCGCGTAAGCCGAATGCCTCGCGGTCCCCGCGGACCAGCCGGACGCGTTTGTCGGTGGTGATCCGGCCCAGCGCGCTCGCGGTGCCGGCGAGCATCCGCACGCCGGTATGACAGGGCAGGCTCGCGGCCTCGGGATGCTCAGTGAGATCGGCGATCCCCTCCTTGTAGAGCTCATCGAGCACCGCGGGCGCGACCTCGACCTCGCTGATCCCGGTCCAGCCCGAGGGCACCACGTCCTGTGCGCGGTACTCGTCGGCGACCAGCCCGACCGCACCGGCCTTGACCCGCAGCGGCATGTCCTTGGTGACCAGCGTGACGTCGCGGCCATCGGCGAGCAGGTTCAGCGCGCAGGCCAGGATCCGGGAGTCGTTGCTGTCAGTGCGGAATCCGGAGGGCAGCACAGTGGGGTCGCAGTGGTTCAGCTCGACCCGCAGGGTGCCGCCCAGCTCGCTGATCGGGACTGGCGCGTCCAGCCGCCCGTGGGCCCGCCGGAGATCGTCCAGTAGCCGGAGCGCTTCCCTGGCGAACCAGCCCAGCTCCGCGTGATGCCGCTTGCCTTCCAGTTCCCCGATGACCACCAGCGGGAGCACTACCTCGTGCTCATCGAATCGGGACAGTGCCCAGGGGTCGGAGAGCAGGACTGAGGTGTCCAGCACGTAGGTGCGGATACCAGAGGAGCGGGGCGAGCGAGAGGCGATCACGGCAACTCCCTGACGTGCGCGGCACCCGCGCCCGCATCTCGGTTGGGCCGGCCGGCCCCTGGTTGATCGCTACCGCCGCACCCCCGACGGGCTTAGCGGTACCGACCCACGAGGGCCGGGTGCCGACCCTCCCGTGCGTGCCGTGAGCGGTCTACCCGCCCGATCGACCTCAGCCACGACCAGGGCCTCCCGTAGCGGAACGCGTCGAACACGTCCCACTGCTACCGCACGGTACCCGTCCGTGACCCGTCATGGGAGGCATCCAGGTAGGTGATTCGTCCGGAGTTGGCGGAAGGTGATGAATACGTAACAGCGTGATAAGGATGTTACAAACTGATGATCTCGGCGCGCACCGCCGAGGGAACCAGCGGCTCGTCCAGTAACCGCTGGTAGCGCCTGCTCAAGGGCTCCTCCGGCGGGCGGGCATCCAGCCAATCACGCAGCAGCCGGTACCCTTCGATGTAGGTGCTGATGTAGGCACGCCACAGCGGGTCGGCGAGGAAGCGCAGCATCTGCCTGGCTCGTGGCTCGGGAATCAGCAGCCATCGTTGCAGGTAGGCGAGCACGTCGTCGGGATCGGCGCCCTGATCGTGCAGCATGAGGGCGGCGTCCTGGCGGACTCCGAGCAGCCGCGCCATCGCGGCGT